>NZ_JBEZFT010000004.1:343-203045 GCF_040649595.1 Kribbella sp. NPDC048915
CAGGCCGTAGTCGGTACGGACAGGTTGTGGTGGGTGCAGACAGGCCGTAGTCGGTACGGACAGGTTGTGGTGGGTGCAGACAGGCCGTAGTCGGTACGGACAGGTTGTGGTGGGTGCAGACAGGCCGTAGTCGGTGAGGACCTGATATTGCCTGTCGAAACCCCCCGCTACGTGTCGCACCACCCCAGTTATCAACGCCCCGCGGGCCGCGCAGCGGCGACAAAGTTGCGACTGGGGAGCGCAGCACACCTGAAATGACCGGCAGGACTCCCCACTCCAGCTCGTCCCGTCCACGCCCATGGACAAAATCAGCCCCGTCCCGGCTGCCGCCCTGTCCCAGCTCTACACCGCATGTCCCCGGTCCACACCGCATGCCCCAGCTCCACACCGCAGGCCCCATGACACCGCATGCCCCAGCTCCACACCGCATGTGCCCGGTCCGCGCCGCATGTCGTGGGTGGCAACCCAGGGCTCCGGTCGTCACCTGGTCAGTGCTTTGTGCGGCGTTCCATTGTTTGGATGATCCGTTGCATGGCGCTCTCCAGGTGTTCGCGCAGTGCTGCTTCCGCGCCAGCTTCGTCGTGGGCGATGCAGTCGTCGAGGATCGCGCTGAGATCGGGTTCGGCGGTCGGCTCGCCTGCGGGGGGCGGGTTCGGCGGTCAGCCCGCCCGCTGGCGCCGGGTTCGGCGGTCGGTTCGATCGCTGGGGTCGGCGGTCGGCTCGCCTGCGGGGGTTGAGTTGTGCGGTCGGTTCGGCCGCGGGGGTACGGTCGGCGGCTGTCGCATGGGGTGGGTTACATGCGGAGGTGGGAGGCGCCGTTGAAGTCGAGGACTGTGCCGGTGGCGAATTCGGCTTCGGGGCTTGCCAAGTAGAGGATGGCGGCGGCTACTTCGGAGGGGTCCGCCACGCGTTCCAGGGGGCTTTCGAGGCGGCGACGGTCGTAGCCTTCGCCGGTGAGGTTGACGGCGGCCATGTCGGTGACCGTCCAGCCAGGGGCGATGGCGGTGACGGCGATGCCTTCGGGACCGAGGGCCCGCGCGAGCGACTGGGTGAACGAGACGATCGCCGCCTTCGAAGCGCCGTACGCGGGCTGGTTCGGTTCGCCGCGGAAGGCGCCGCGGGACGAGACGTTGACGATCCGCCCGCCGCGCGTCATGTGCCGCACGGCGCACCAGGTGGCATTGGCAGGGCCAACGAGATTGACGGCCAGCGTGTCCGCCCACGCGCGCTGCCATTCGGCGTACGTCGTGTCGCGGATCCGGTGCGGGTGGTAGACGCCGGCGTTGTTCACCAGGACGTCGATGCCGCCGAGCGTACGCGCCGCGTCGTCGACCGCCGTCCGCACCGCCTCGGGGTCCGCGAGATCGGCCTGCACCATCACATGCCCCGACCCCGGCAGCTCTTTCAGCACCTCCGCCGCCGCATCCGCCGAGGCGCCGTAATGGACGGCGACCCGATCACCAGCAGCGGCGAACGCGCGCGCCGTCGCCGCCCCGATCCCCCGCGAAGCCCCCGTCACCAGCACTGATCGGTTCATGCGCCGATCCTTGCACGCACCCCGAACCCCGACATCGCACCGGCACGACACGCACGCTGCCGGCCGTCCTACCTTCGGGACGTGTTGTCGCGTCGGTATGCCTTGGTCGCGCGTGCCCGCTCCTTGTTCGCCTGTGCGCGCAGGCGGGCGTCCGCGCGGCGAGCCATGAATGCGGCCTCGCGCTGCAGCTTCACCCAGCTCTCGTACCGCCGGTACGACAGCGTTCCGTCCTCCAACGCCGCCCGTACCGCACAGTCGGGCTCCGACACGTGCGAGCAGTCCTTGAACTTGCACTGCTCCGCGAGCTGCGTGACATCGGGGAACGCCGCGGCCAGCCCCTCACCGCTCTCCTGCAGACCGATCCCCCGCAGCCCAGGCGTGTCGATGACGACCCCGCCCGCGGGCAGCACGATCAGCTCGCGCCGTACCGACGTGTGCCGGCCCTTCCCGTCCTCGCGGATGTCCTGCACGTCCAGCAACTCCACACCGGCCAGCGCGTTCACCAGCGACGACTTACCCGCGCCACTGGACCCGAGCAGCGCCAGCGTGGCGTTCCCGTCGAACAACGCCCGTACGTCGACCAGCCCGCTGCCCGTGCTCGCGCTGCAGACCAGCACGTCGGCACCCGGCGCAGCCTGTGCCACGTCCTCGGCAACAGCGTCGGCATCCCCCACCAGGTCGGACTTGGTCAGTACGACGACAGGTCGCGCACCGCTCTCCCACGCCAATGCCAGGAAGCGCTCGATACGAGAAATGTTCGGCTCCGGAACGAGACCGACCACGATCGCGATCACGTCGACGTTGGACGCCAGCACCTGACCGCGTGACGACCCGCCGACCTCGGCGCGAACGATCGTCGTCCGCCGCGGCAGCACGGACTCGAGCGTGATCCGGTCGTCCGGCCAGTACCGCAGTACGACCCAGTCCCCGGTGCAGGGCCCGGCCTGCGGATCGGCAGCGATCTCGGCGAGCAGCGCCCCGGACCAGGTGGCGCGCGCCGGACCGTCGGCGGTGAGGACCGTCGCGAGGCCCTTGTCGACCCGGGCGACGCGTCCCGGCACGAGCTCGGCCGGGACGGATTGCAGATGCGAGGCCGTGGCAGTGTCGAGTCCCAGGGCCTGAAGTGTGGCTGACATGCGGCGAACCTTTCCGAGGGTCCGGCCGCGAGATCAGCTCAGCGGTCGGACGAAATGGGAGACAACGGCCCAGCGGGCCTCGTGCGAGCTCATGGCGCTGCCTCCCTTCTGGTTCCTGCGGTCCCCTCGCCGAGGACCTGTTGTCGCGATGCCGTCAGCCTAGGTCGTCGGTGTCGGCCTGCGCACCGGATTTTCCGACCGACGCGGGCTTCCGGCGCACCTCGCCGTCAGCTGCAGCCGCACCGTGCCCCTCGGGCTCAGCCTCAGCTCGAGGCGCCCCCGCACGCGGTCGATCGGACAGCTTCTCGACCTTCCGCGCGAGGTGTGTCTCGGGCCGCTCCTCCGGCATCGGCGTCAGCGGACTCCGCGGCACCCGCTGACCGCCGGGGTGATGGTGCGGCGGCTCGGGCTCCGCCTTCATCACCGGCTCCACCTCCGTCACCACCTCCCCCGAAGCCTCCCCCGAAGCCTGCCCCGAAGCGCGCTCTGAAGCCTGCTCCGAGGCCTGCTCCGAAGCCTCGTCCGGCACCGCGGCCGCCGAGACTTCGTCCGCACCGTCGTCGGCGGACACAGCCTTCTTCACCTCGGTCACCTGCGCGGTGTGCGGCCACAGTCGGTCGACGACCGCGTTCAGTGCGGCACCGATCAGTACGGCGATCGCGGTCATGTACAGCCACATCAGGACGGCGATCGGCGCGGCCAGTGGCCCGTAGATCGACGTACCGCCGACCGTGCTCTGCAGGATCCACCGGAGCACGAAGCTGCCGAGGATCCAGATCGACAGCGCCAGGAACGAGCCGGGCAGGTCGGAGACCCACGGCGTCCGGATCGGCACCGACAGGTGGTACAGCGTGTTGAGGAAGCCCGCGGACAGGATCGTGACGACCGGCCAGTACAGCTGGTTCAGGAAGTCCAGCCGGTGCGGCAGCAGGGCATCGACCGCGTCCGGGCCGGCCAGTACCAGCGGCAGGACGATCACGCCGATGACCAGCGCCGCGCAGTACAGCGAGAACGACAGCGCGCGGGTCCGGACGATGCCGCGCTTGCCGCCCATCCCGTACATGATCGTGATCGTGTCGACGAAGACGTTCAGCGCGCGGCTGCCGGACCACAGCGCGAGCACGAAACCGATCGAGATGACGTCCGGGCGGCCGCCGTTCAGCACCTGGTTCAGGGTCGGCACGATCACGCTCTGGACCGAGTCGTCGGTCAGCGCGCGGGCCGCGAGCTGGGCGATCTGCTCCTTGATCTCGTTGATCGTCTCGACCTCGAACCATTTGCTCGCGATGTAACCGAGCGAGCCGGCCAGACCGAAGATCAGCGGCGGCAGCGAGAGGATCGCGAAGAACGCTCCCTCGGCCGCGAGTCCGGTGACCCGGTAGCGCAGACAGACGCCGACGGTCTGCGTGAGCAGCTTCCAGGTCGTCGAGGGGACCTTGCGAACCCACGCCAACGAGAGGGATCTCCCACCAGCGGGTCCTGCCCCAGAACGTGCCATACCGCTTACCGTACTGACATGGCGGACCCATTCGCGGTAACGAATCAGGCTCCCCCACTGCGGGGCGTGAACTTCTTCACCCAGGACCAGGCTCTCGGTGACGCTCTGCAGCCGTACGCCGAGCTGGCCGGCGATCCCGTACTGCGCCGGATCGGCGAGCTCGCCGGGTCCGAGGAGGCTCTCGCGCAGGCCCTGCCCGCGAACCAGAATCCCCCCGTCCTACGCACCCACGACCGCTACGGGAACCGGATCGACGAGGTCGAGTTCCACCCGTCGTGGCACTGGTTGATGGAGCGGACCGTCGGGTTCGGGCTCCAGGCCGCGCCGTGGACCAGCGATGCGCCCGCGCCGCACCTCCGCCGGGCGGCCGGGTTCTACCTGTGGTCGCAGGTCGAGCCGGGACACGGCTGCCCGATCTCGATGACGTACGCCGCGGTGCCCGCGCTCAAGGCGGACGAGCGGCTCGCGAAGGAGTGGGTCCCGCAGCTGGCGTCGACGCAATACGACGTACGACGCCTGCCCGCCGCGGCGAAGAACGGCGTGCTTGCCGGGATGGGGATGACCGAGAAGCAGGGCGGTTCCGACGTACGGGCGAACGCAACGACGGCCACCCCGGTCGGTGACGTGTACCAGCTGCACGGTCACAAGTGGTTCTGTTCGGCCCCGCAGGTAGATGTCTTCCTCGTCCTCGCCCAGGCGCCTGATGGGCTCAGCTGTTTCGTCGTACCGCGGGTTCTTGCCGACGGCAACCGGAACCCGTTCGCCCTGCAACGGTTGAAGGACAAGCTCGGGAACCGATCGAACGCGTCGTCGGAGGTCGAGTTCCACGGGACGATCGGCTATCGCCTCGGCGACGAGGGCGCCGGGATCCGCACGATCATCGAGATGGTCGCGGCGACGCGTTTGGACTGCGTCCTCGGCTCGTCGGCCCTGCAGCGCCGCGCCCTGGTCGAGGCGATCTGGCACACCCGGCACCGGTCCGCGTTCGGCGGCCTGCTCGCCGACAAGCCCGCGATGCAGAACGTGCTGGCAGACCTCGCGATCGAGAGCGAGGCGGCCACGGCGCTGGGCATGCGGCTCGCGGCCGCCGTCGACGCCGCGGTCGGCGGTGCCGAGCGGGAGGCCGCGTTCCGGCGGATCGCACTGCCGCTGGCGAAGTTCTGGGTCTGCAAGCGGACGCCGTTCATGGTCGCCGAGGCGCTCGAGTGCCTCGGCGGCAACGGGTACGTCGAGGAGTCCGGGCTACCGCTGCTGTACCGCGAATCGCCGCTGAACTCGATCTGGGAAGGGTCTGGGAACGTCAACGCGCTCGACGTACTGCGCGCGCTGCGCCGCCCGGAGTCCCTCGAGGCGTGGCTGCTCGAAGTCGGCTCCGTCCAAGGCGCGGATGCGCGGCTCGACGCGGCGGTCAACGACGTACTGCAAGCGCTTGCTGACATCGAGAACGCGGACGCCGGCGCCCGTCGGCTGGCCGCGCGGATGGCCCTGTGCCTGCAGGCTTCGCTGCTGATCCGGCACTCGACACCCGCCGTCGCGGACGCGTTCGTGGCGTCCCGGCTGGCCGGTGACTCGGCCGGCGTCTTCGGGACGTTGCCGCGGACGACACCCTTCGGTCAGATCCTCGACCGCACGATAGGGTGAGCGTCGTCGCGACTGGCGCGCTGAGGTGGAGAACCACCGGGGAGCGAAACCCGTCGGCACCGTGCGCCTGGGTGCCTTCGACCCACTGCAAACCGCAGGAGAGACAACGATGACTCAACCCTTCGACGCTGCCGCCGCGTCGGCCGCGTACAACAACGCGCTGCAGGTGATCGCGTCCGTGGAGCCGACGATCGCCGGTGCGATCAAGGCCGAGCTGGCCGACCAGCGGTCCTCGCTGAAGCTGATCGCCAGCGAGAACTACGCCTCCCCCGCCACCTTGCTGACGATGGGCAACTGGCTGTCGGACAAGTACGCCGAGGGCACCATCGGGCACCGCTTCTACGCGGGCTGCCAGAACATCGACACCGTCGAGCAGGCCGCCGCCGACCACGCGAAGGCGCTGTTCGACGCCCCGCACGCCTACGTCCAGCCGCACTCCGGCATCGATGCGAACCTGGTCGCCTTCTGGGCGATCCTGGCCCAGCGGATCGAGTCCCCGGCACTCGCCGAGGCCGGGGCCAAGCACGTCAACGACCTCACCGAGGAGGACTGGACCAAGCTCCGCAAGGCGCTCGGCGACCAGCGGATGCTCGGCATGTCGCTGGACGCCGGTGGTCACCTCACCCACGGCTTCCGGCCGAACATCTCCGGCAAGATGTTCAACCAGCACTCCTACGGCACTGACCCGGAGACCGGCCTGCTCGACTACGACGAGGTGGCCCGGGTCGCGCGCGAGTTCAAGCCGCTGATCCTGATCGCCGGCTACTCGGCGTACCCGCGCAAGATCAACTTCGCGACCATGCGCGAGATCGCCGACGAGGTCGGCGCGACGCTGATGGTCGACATGGCGCACTTCGCCGGCCTGGTCGCGGGCAAGGTCTTCACCGGCGACTTCGACCCGGTGCCACACGCGCACGTCACCACGACCACGACCCACAAGTCGCTGCGCGGCCCGCGCGGCGGCATGGTGCTCTGCCAGCCGGAGTACGCCGACGCGGTCGACCGCGGCTGCCCGATGGTCCTGGGCGGCCCGCTCAGCCAGACGATGGCCGCGAAGGCCGTGGCGCTGGCGGAGGCGCGGCAGCCGTCGTTCCAGCAGTACGCGCAGAACGTTGCCGACAACGCGGTCGCGCTGGCCGACGGCCTGATGAAGCGGGGCGTCAAGCTCGTCACGGACGGCACCGAGAACCACCTGGTCCTGCTCGACGTCTCGTCGTACGGCATCACCGGCCGGCAGGCCGAGTCGGCGCTGCTCGACGCGGGCATCGTCACCAACCGCAACGCGGTACCGCGCGACCCGAACGGCGCCTGGTACACCTCCGGCGTCCGGATCGGTACCCCGGCGCTGACCACCCGTGGTTTCGGGGCCGACGAGTTCGACCGGGTCGCGGAGCTGATCGTGGACGTGCTGTCCTCGACCACGCCGACCACGACCTCGGCCGGCGCGCCGTCGAAGGCGAAGTACGTGCTCGCCGACGGCGTCGCGGACAAGACCAAGGCCGCCTCGGCCGAGCTGCTCGACAACTTCCCGCTGTACCCGGGCCTCGAGCTCAACTGATTGCGTGCCCGTTCGACAGGATGTGTCCGGGCTCCGGCCTTGATCGCCGCGCGCGCCGCGCGCGCGGCACCTGGGCAGAGCGGACACCTCCTGTCGGAAGGACCCATGCGCTCAGGCGCGGACGGGTGGCAGCGGCAGCCGAGCCTGGAGCAGGCGCGCCATTGAGAGGGCGGTGGCGTCGGCGTGGTGCGGCGCGACAACCTGGATTCCCACCGGCAGCCCGTCCGCCAGCCCGGCCGGCACACTCACGGCCGGGTGGCCGGTCACGTTGAAGACCCAGCACGGATCGCCGGTGACAATGGTTTCCTCGTGCTGGTCGTAGCCGTGGGCAACGGTCAGCGTGGTCGGCGTGACCAGGACATCGATCTCGGCGAACAGGTCAGCCAAAGCGGTGTTGTTGTGGTCCCTGATCTCGCGGGCCCTGGTGGCCGCGGCGGCGTCCACCTCCCGCCCGTTGTCCAGCGCTGACAGGACCGGCCAGGCTTCGTCGGTCGGTGCGAGCTCCAGTGGTAGGTCGATCAGGTCGACGTCGGCCAGCGCCAGGCGCTCACGCAGTACGCGATCGACAGCGGGATCGGGCGGACAGGTGCCGAGCGTCGGAAAGTAGGCGATCCGCGGTCGGTCAATGCCTTCCTCGACCGGGACCGGCCAGTGCGGCAGCGCGGACGGGTCGAGGCGATGCGGACCGCTGGCGATGCTGGTGGCGAGGATGACGTCGTCCAGGTCTGCCCCGACGACACCGGCCGTGGTCAGCCCGCCGAGCGGACGGCCGCCTGGTCGCGGGACACGTCCGTTCGTTCCCTTGAGTCCCACGATCCCACAGAACGCCGCCGGGATCCGCAACGAGCCACCGCTGTCACCACCGGTGGCCAGCGGCACGACACCTGCCGCCACCGCAGCCGCACCACCCGCGGTCGATCCGCCCGGCGACCGCTCCGGGTCCCACGGATTGCGCGTGTACTCCCGGCCGTTCCACCCGAACGTCAGCGACACCGCACCCGGCCGCGCCCGCGTCGCCCAACCGATCGGGATCGCACCGGCGGCGATCAACCGCTCCAGGATCGGTGACTCCGGCGGCGTCCGCGACTTGATCAGAAACGGAACCCCGGCCAACGCTCCGGTCGGGTCAACCCGCTCAGCCGCCCGCCGAGCGCCAACCACGTCCAGTTCCTCGACGAAGTGCAGCAACGGATCCAGCCGTTGGGCCGCCGCCAGTGCCGCCTCCACCACAGCCGTCGCGCGGACCTCACCGGCCCGCACGGCCGCAGCAATCGCCCGGGCGGTGAGCGGGTCACCGGCAGCCGCGGTTGGCATCGGGTCGGCGTCGGTCACCGGACCGAGTGTGTCACGTCGACAGGAGGTCTCCGCCCGAATCGTGCACCGCCCGCGTGGCACACGTGGCGAGTAGGCCCAGAGCGTCCAGACGTCCTGCCGACCTGACACGCGAGGAGCAGGGAGAACGTGGTCACGGCCGAGCGGGGACGGCGTGGGCGAAGAAGAACACCGAGTGGGCGTCGTCGCCCACTGCCGGGTGGCTGGCGTACTCGCGGACCAGCTCCTCGATACGTTCGCTGAGCTCGACGAGCTGTGCCGGCGTCAATGTGAGCCATCTCTCGGTCGCGTATACCGCCCGCACCCAGGGCTCGTCGAACTCGTCTCGCAGGTCGAACCACTGCCGCACCTTGGCGGCCTGATGTGCAAGGTTCGCGTCCTCCGCGCTGGTCGCGACGAACTCGGCCGCCGGGTCGCCCGCGGCGCCCGCGACCGGCCGGGAGTACCCGGCCGTGTCGCCGAGCTGCCACCATCGCTCGCGCCGGTTCCGCGCGAGCTCAGGGGCTTCGACGATCACGCCCGCGGACGCGAGAACCTTGAGGTGATGACTGATGTTGCCGACAAGTTCTCCGGTTTCCGCGGCCAGCCGGGAGGCGGTCGCCGGACCGTCGGCGGAGAGCAGATCGAGCAGCCGGCGGCGGAGCGGATGGTGGATCGCGGCGAGCACGGACGGCGTCCCGGACCGCCGGTTGGCAGGTGTCATGAGACCACACCGTAGCTTCTACAAGAGTTCTTGTACAAGAGTTCTTGCGAGATCGAAGTGCAGGTCGAATCAATCTCCACCACGCTGGTAGACATAACCACATCGTGAGACTCGGTCTCACATAGCAGGAATGGGAGTTGATTTGTCAGGCTCCGGCGCTGACGCTTGTGGACATGCTCGCTGCCCTCTCCACCCACCTCGTAGGTCGCATTCATGTCGACCTCGGGCGGATGCGCAGCGCCATCTGTTGTCCTTCGATGTTCTGACAGCCACCCTGCCCGGGCCAACGACGGCCCCTGATCACCCCCGATCACCGCTGGGTGCGCACCGCGCGGAACGCATCGAATCGACGACGCTTCGATCCTGCCGCCCTCGGTGAGCACCTGTCTCAAGGACAAGGACACGCCCCCGATGACTGCCGGCGTCACCACTCCTGCCCGCAAACCCTCCCGCCCCCGCAAGGGCAAGGGCGAAGGCCAGTGGGCACTCGGATACCGCGAGCCGCTGAACAAGAACGAAGAGAACAAGAAGAACGACGACGGCCTGAACGTCCGGGCCCGGATCGAGAACGTCTACGCGCACACCGGGTTCGACTCGATCGACCCGGCCGACCTGCGCGGCCGGTTCCGCTGGTGGGGGCTGTACACGCAGCGCAAGCCCGGAATCGACGGCGGCAAGACCGCGACGCTCGAGCCGGAGGAGCTGGACGACCGCTACTTCATGATGCGGATCCGCGTCGAGGGCGGTCAGCTGAGCACCGAGCAACTGCGGGTGATCGCCGAGGTCTCGACGACGTACGCGCGCGACACCGCCGACATCACCGACCGGCAGAACATCCAGCTGCACTGGATCGCGATCGAGGACGTGCCCGCGATCTGGGCGAAGCTGGAGTCCGTCGGGCTGTACACGACCGAGGCGTGCGGCGACGTACCGCGGGTCGTGATCGCCAGCCCGGTGGCCGGCATCGCGGCCGACGAGATCATCGACCCGACGCCCGCGATCACCGAGATCGTCGACAAGTACATCGGCTCGTCGGAGTTCTCGAACCTGCCGCGCAAGTTCAAGACCGCGCTCACCGGGCACCCGTCGCACGACGTCGTCCCGGAGGTCAACGACATCGCGTTCGTCGGGGTCGTGCACCCCGAGCACGGTCCCGGCTTCGACCTCTGGGTCGGCGGCGGCCTGTCCACGAACCCGATGCTCGCGCAGCGGATCGGCGTCTGGGTGCCGCGGGACGAGGTCGCCCGGGTCTGGTGGGGCGTGACCAGCATCTTCCGCGACTACGGGTACCGGCGGCTGCGCAACCGCGCGCGGCTGAAGTTCCTGCTCGCGGACTGGGGTGTGGAGAAGTTCCGCGAGGTGCTCGAGGACAAGTACCTGCAGCGCAAGCTGATCGACGGGCCCGCGCCGGAGGTTCCCGCCGTCCAGGGTGACCACGTCGGCGTGCACAAGCAGAAGGACGGCAAGTACTTCGTCGGCGTCGCGCCGGTCGTAGGGCGCGTCTCCGGTGCGTCGCTCGCGCAGGTGGCCGATGTGGTCGCACGGCACGGCTCGAACCGGATCCGGACGACGGCGCAGCAGAAGCTGCTGGTGCTGGACGTCGAAGAGTCACAGGTCGACTCGCTGGTCGCCGAGCTGGACGCGCTGGGCTATCAGGCGAACCCGTCCGCGTGGCGGCGCAACACGATGGCCTGCACCGGGATCGAGTTCTGCAAGCTCGCGATCGTCGAGACCAAGGCCAAGGCGGCGCAGCTGATCACCGAGCTCGAGGAGCGGATCCCCGAACTCGACGTACCGATCACCGTGAACGTGAACGGCTGCCCCAACTCCTGCGCCCGCATCCAGGTCGCGGACATCGGGCTCAAGGGCCAGCTGGTCATGGATGCCTCCGGCAAGCAGGTGCCCGGCTACCAGGTGCACCTCGGCGGCGGCCTCGGCCTGGACGCCGGCTTCGGCCGGAAGCTGCGCGGTCACAAGGTCACCGCGGACGACCTCACCGACTACGTCGAGCGCGTCACCCAGAACTACCTGAAGGAGCGCAACGAGGGCGAGCGCTTCGCCCAGTGGGTCACCCGAGCGGACGAGGAGGCACTCCAGTGAGCGAGCGCGCTGCGCCTCTCTACTGCCCGTACTGCGGGGACGAGGATCTCCGGCCTTCCGAGGAAGGTCACGGGGCGTGGGAGTGCCGTCCGTGTGCACGGGTGTTCCAGCTGAAGATGATCGGGTTGCGGGTGACGGTGGAATGAGCACAGATCTCAAGACGCTCGCCGAAGCGGCGAACGAGCAGCTTGCCGACGCGTCGGCGCTGGAGGTACTCGCCTGGGCGCGGGAGACCTTCGGCGACGAGCTGGTGGTGACCGCTTCGATGGCCGACGGCGCACTCCCCCATCTCGCGGCGAAGGCCGCACCTGGCGTCGACGTCCTGTTCATCGACACCGGTTACCACTTCGCCGAGACGATCGGGACCCGGGACGCGGTGGCGGCGACGCTGCCGATCAACCTGATCAACGCGACCCCGAAGCAGACGGTCGCCGAGCAGGACGCGGAGTACGGCGAGAAGCTGCACGACCGCGACCCGAACCAGTGCTGCGCGCTGCGCAAGGTCGAGCCGTTGAACCGGTACCTCTCCCAGTACAAGGCCTGGGTCACCGGCATCCGCCGCGAGGAGGCGCCGACCCGCGCCAACACGCCCGTCGTCGAGTACGACGCGAAGCGGGACATGGTGAAGCTCAATCCGATCGCACCGTGGACGCAGGCGGACCTCGACCAGTACATCGCGGACAACGGCGTACTGGTGAACCTCCTGCAGTACGACGGTTACCCGTCCATCGGCTGCGAGCCGTGCACGCAGCGGGTCGCCCCTGGTGAGGATCCGCGCAGCGGCCGCTGGGCCGGCACCGGCAAGATCGAATGCGGCCTACACACATGACCGAGACCGTGATCACCCCAGCAACCGAAACGGTGACCGCCCCCGTGACCACTTCCGTGACCGACACTGCTGCGACCGACACTGTTGCGACCGACACTGCTGCGACCGAGGCGACGTCCGCGACCACGACCGTCACGGAACTCGACGCGCTGGAGAGCGAGTCGATCTTCGTGTTCCGTGAGGTGGCGGCGGAGTTCGAGCGGCCGGTGATCCTGTTCTCCGGCGGCAAGGACTCGATCGTGATGCTGCACCTGGCGCGGAAGGCGTTCGCGCCGGCCGGGGTGCCGTTCGCGCTGCTGCACGTGGACACCGGGCACAACTTCCCCGAAGTACTGGCCTATCGCGACTCGGTGGTCGAGCGTCTCGGGTTGCGGCTCGAGGTGGCCAGCGTCGAGGAGTACATCGCCGACGGCCGGCTGCGTGAGCGCGCCGACGGCACCCGGAACCCGCTGCAGACCGTGCCGCTGCTGGACGCGATCAACGGGCACCGGTTCGACGCCGTGTTCGGCGGCGGACGGCGCGACGAGGAACGGGCCCGGGCGAAGGAGCGGATCTTCAGCCTGCGTGACGAGTTCGGCCAGTGGGATCCGCGCAACCAGCGCCCGGAGCTGTGGTCGCTGTACAACGGCAAGCACCGCCCCGGCGAGCACGTCCGCGTGTTCCCGCTGTCGAACTGGACCGAGCTCGACGTCTGGAACTACATCGAGCGCGAAGACATCGAGCTGCCGTCGATCTACTACGCGCACGAGCGCGACGTGTTCGAGCGCGACGGCATGTTGCTTGCCGTCGGCCCCTACTCGCAGCCGCGCGGCGGCGAGACCGTGCAGCGCCGGGTGGTCAGGTACCGCACCGTCGGCGACATGTCCTGCACCGGCGCGGTCGCGTCGACCGCCGCGAGCGCCGCCGAGGTGGTCGTCGAGGTCGCCGCGAGTGAACTGACCGAACGCGGCGCCACCCGCGCCGACGACCGGGTCAGCGAGGCCGCGATGGAAGACCGCAAACGAGAGGGGTACTTCTGATGAGCACCCTCCTTCGCCTGGCAACGGCCGGGTCCGTCGACGACGGCAAGTCCACCCTGGTCGGTCGGCTGCTGCACGACTGCAAGGCAATCCTCGCCGACCAGATCGCGCACGTGAAGACGGTGTCCGAGGCCCGCGGCGGCGACTTCGACTTCGCGCTGCTCACCGACGGCCTGCGCGCCGAACGCGAGCAGGGCATCACGATCGACGTCGCCTACCGGTACTTCGCCACCGACAAGCGGTCGTTCATCCTGGCCGACTGCCCCGGCCACGTGCAGTACACCCGCAACACCGTGACCGGCGCGTCCACCGCGGACGTCGTGATCATCCTGGTCGATGCCCGCCACGGCGTACTCGAGCAGACCCGTCGGCACCTCGCGGTCGCCGGCCTGCTCCGGGTGCCGCACGTCGTCCTCGCGGTGAACAAGATCGACCTGGTCGACTACGACGAGGCCGTCTACACCAAGATCTCCGAGGACGTCGCCGACGTCGCCGACCAGCTCGGTATTGCCGATCTCAAGGCCATCCCGGTCTCCGCCCTCGTCGGCGACAACGTCGTCGAGCGGTCGGCGTCGACCCCGTGGTACGACGGGCCGACACTGCTCGAGGTCCTGGAGAACGCGAACGGCCGCACCGACACCTCCGCGGCGCCGATGCGGTTCCCGGTCCAGTACGTGCTCCGCCCGCAGACCGACGACGAGTACCGCGACTACCGCGGCTACACCGGAACCGTGGCCTCCGGCACCGTCAAGGTCGGTGACCCGGTGATCGTGCTGCCGACGGGACGCCGTACGACGATCGCCGGCATCGACCGCCCGGTCGTCACGGCGACGTCCACCGCGGTGGCCGAGCGGCCGTCCGCGGTCGCCGGTGAAGCCGTCACCGTCCGGCTCGCCGACGACCTCGACGTCGCCCGCGGCTCGGTGATCGTCGCCGCGGACGCCTCCCCCGGCACCCGCCGCGAGCTCGCCGCCACGGTCAGCTGGCTGTCCGACCGCCCGCTGACCGTCGGCGCCCGGGTCCTGATCAAGCACACCACCACCACCGCGCAGGCGATCGTCACCAAGATCGCCGGCGCGCTCGACCTCGACACCCTCGGAGTCATCGACGCCGCCGAGCTCAACCTGAACGACATCGGCAAGGTCCAGCTCAAGATCGCCGCACCACTGGCCGCCGACCCGTACTCAAGCAACACCATCACCGGATCGTTCCTGCTGATCGACGCCCACGACGGGTGGACGCTCGCAGCCGGCATGATCGACGACGAAGAAGGGGAACTGCTGTGACTGCTCCAGCGCTCGTGATCCTCGCCCACGGCAGCCGCGACCCGCGGTCGGCCGCCACCGTTCACTCGCTCGTGAAGTGCCTGCGGGAGATGCGGGACGACCTGCGGATCGAAGCCTCCTTCCTCGACCACTGCCCGCCCACGCCGTACCAGGTGATCGGCAAGCTGGCCGCGGAGGGCGTCGAAGAGGTCGTCGTCCTGCCGCTGCTGCTGTCGTCGGCGTACCACGCGAAGATCGACGTCCCCGCCGTCGTCGACGAGGCGCGCAGCCGGTTCCCGCACCTGCGCATCATCGCCTCCGACGTGCTCGGGTACGACGACTCGCTGCTCGACGTCCTCGACCGCCGGATGCGGGCTGAGCTCAAGGACGGCCGCGTCCGCGAACTCGACGCGCTCGTGCTGGCCTGCGCCGGGTCCAGCGACTCGCACGCGAACGCCGGCGTCACCCGCCTCGCCCGCCTCTGGGGCCAGCGCCACAAGCTGCCCGTCACGGCCGCCTTCGTCGCCGCCGCGTCGCCGTCGCCCGCCGAAGCCGTGCTGCAATGGCGTTTGGAGGGCCGACGCCACGTGGCCGTCGGGTCGCTGTTCCTGGCCCCCGGCGTACTTCCCGACCAAGCCGAGTCCACCGCCCGCCGCGCCGGCGCCGTCGCCGTCTCGGCCCCCCTCGGCGTCAGCGCCGAAGTGGCCCGTCTGGTCCTCCTCCGCTACGGCGTGGCCGGCCTGGACCTCCTCACCTTGGACCCGGCCCCGCGTCCGGTCATCGCCCGACCCACCCTGGTGCGGACAGCCTGACCCTCCAGGTATGCAGAACCCCCGGTTCGGGCCCTCAAGCGGCCCGTTTCCGGGGGTTCTGCATACCTGCACGTCCGTCGCGCATCGCCGACAGCGCGTAGGCCACCCATCCGTCATCAAGCACCACGTCCTCCCACGAGAATCGGAGCAGGGTCCACCCGCGCATCGCCAGATTCACGTACCGGCGGCAGTCGCGGCGCAGCGCCTCCCGGGAAGCGTGATACGCGAACGAGTCCGCTTCGAGCGCCAGGCGCAGCTCCGGAAGGGCGAGGTCGACGCGGGCGTAGAACTCGTCGTCCGCGATCACGAACTGCGGGACGAAACCTCGCCAGCCCGCGTCGAGCACGCGTCCACGCAGCACAGACTCCAACGCCGATGCCGCCCGCGGGTCAGCCGCCTCGACGACCTTGATCGCCCGCGCTCGTCCCGGCCCTCGCAGGGCGACCGCCGCAGCCAGCAGCTCGTCCCCCGTCACCAACCCCTTGCGTAACGCCGAGTCCGCGATCGCCAGGGCCTCGCAGAACGGGAGAGTGCGCGCGCAGTCCAGCACGGTACGCACCACTGTCGTGGCGCCGTCGAGCTCGGTCACCTCACCCCAGTGCAACGTGCACGCCAGGCGGGAGAGCCGCCGGCGACGATGTCGCTTCACGGTCACGTGTGGGACCAGCGGAGTGGTCACGACGTCCAAGCCGTGGTGCTGGGCCGCGCTCTCGTGCGACAGAACGCCACCGAAGGACCGCGCGACGGTCAAGGCAGACAGGTCGAGCGGCAAGGCGTACACGCCCTTCGCCACTCGCTTGATGCGGTCTTCGTTCATCGCTACCCGGAGGTCCCGGCCCGAGACGTACTGACGCAGCTGGGCGTACGTGGCACTGCCTCCGGACCGCTGGAGAATCTCGACGACATCGGCCATGGGTTGAGCGTGACAGGAAACGGTGGGGTGGCGCGGGACTTGTCCACAGGTGTACGTCCAGGTATGCAGAACCCCCTCATCCGGCCGTCGCGCGGCATGTTTCCGGGGGTTCTGCATACCTGGACGTTCGGCCACGTCGCAGAGAGGAGTGATATCTTGATATCTATGACGACCAAGAACATCCTCCTGCGGCTCGATCCGGACTTGGCGGAGCGGTTGCAGACGGTGGCTTCCGTCGAGGGGCGGTCGGTGTCGGACGTAGCGCGGGAGGCGATCGCGGCGCTGGTGGATCAGCGGCGGCGGGACGATCGGTTCAGTCAGTTGCTCGAGGAGAACCTCGCGCGGCACGAGGAGTCATTGCGCCGGTTGCGTGGAGACGATTGATGCGCCATCTCGGGCGGTACGACGTTCTCGCGGTCGCCGCGCGGGTGCTGCGCTGCGCGTCGGATGACGTCGTACGCCGCTCGGACCTGGACGCGATCGACCGCGTCCTCGACGAGGCCCGGGCGGCGGTTGCGCTGGCGGATGCGGCCGGCGTGCTGCTGGCGGGCCTGGTGCGGGCGCGGCCGTTCCACGGGGCGAACCGGGTGGTCGCAGTCGCGGTGGTGCTGCAGTTCGCCGCGCTCAACCATGCCGAGTTGCAACTGGAGCCGGTCGAGGACGTCGACGACCTGCTCGACAGGATCGCGTCCGGCGCGGCCGATGTAGATGCGGCGGCGAGGTTCGTCCGCAGCCGCCTGGAGCATCGCGCGGTGACGGCCGACGACCTGCGGGAGCACTTCGAGACCGAGCTGATGATCGAGGAGCAGCTGCTGTCGTTCGGCCTCGAGCAGGAGTGGTGGAGGGGAATCCAGATGTACGAACGCTTCAGCGAACCGGCTCGCCAGATCGTCCTCCGCGCGCAGGAGGAGGCCCGGCAGCTCGATCACGTGTACGTCGGGACCGAGCATCTGCTGCTCGGTGTCACCACGTCCGGGACCGGGATCGCCGCGCGCGTGCTCGCCGACCTGGGCATCACCGCGCCGGCGGTGCGGGAGCTCGTGGTGGAGATCGTCGGCCGCGGTACGGGCGGGGCGTCGCCGGCGCGGATCCCGTTCACGCCGCGGGCGAAGAGCACGTTCGAGCTGGCGTGGAACCAGGCGCGCGAACGCGGCGCGGAGCAGGTCGGCCCGGAGCACCTGCTCCTCGGGTTGCTCGACGACGGTCACGGTGTCGCCGGCCAGATCATCACGAAGCTTGCCGAGAGCACCGATGCGGTACGCCGGAAGCTCGAGCAGCGGATGGATTGGCGCAAGCGGTCGGAGTCAGTGGTCGCGGAGACGGTGACGAACCTCGCGGCCGAGGACCCCAGCACCTGGACGACGTACTGCCGCCGTCACCACCTGATCGCCGAACTGAACGCCCTGCTCGACGAGAACGAACGCCTCCACGAACAAGTCGCCGCCCTCCGCGACCTCCTCCGCCGCCACAACATCGACCCCGACGACTGAGACTCGACAGCCGAGACCCCGACAGCCGGGACCCCAGACAGCTGAGACCCCAGACACCTGAGACCGAGGCCGTTCAGGTCGTGGCGAGGCGGGCCTTCTCCTGGGCGACGTCGAAGTCGGCGGTCGGCCAGGTCGGGTTGAGGTCCTTGAGCGTTTCCAGCAGGATCGTGGTGACCGCCCAGTTGCGGTACCACTTGCGGTCGCTCGGGATCACGTACCAGGGCGCCGCGGGGGTGTTGCAGCGCTCGATCGCGGCGTCGTACGCCTCCATGTAGGCGGGCCACAGCTTGCGCTCGTCGACGTCGCTCGGGTTGTACTTCCAGTGCTTGGTCGGGTCGTCGAGGCGTGCCTGCAGCCGGGCCCGCTGCTCCTCGGGCGAGATGTGCAGGTAGCACTTCACGATCGTCACGCCGCTCGCGGTCAGCTCGGCCTCGAAGTCGTTGATCTGGTCGTAGCGCCGGGTCCACACGTTCGATGGGACGAGTTCGCGGACACGCGCGATCAGGACATCCTCGTAGTGCGAGCGGTCGAAGATGCCGATCAGACCGTGCTCGGGCACCGCCTGGCGGATCCGCCACAGGAAGCCGCGGCGCTTCTCGGCCGGCGTCGGCGCCTTGAACGATGTGATCTTCAGGCCCTGCGGATCCATCAGCCCCGCGCCGTGCCGGATCACACCGCCCTTGCCGGAGGTGTCCATCCCCTGCAGTACCAGCAGGATGCTCCGCTGACCGCCGGTCCGCCCCTCCGCGAACAGCCGCTCCTGCCAGTCCGACACCTCGGCCCCGAGGTTCGCCAGCGCGAGCTTGCCGTCCTCCTTGGCCCCGCTGAACCCGGCGGTTGACCGCGGGTCGTACTGCGTCAGATCAACCCCACCCGACGGAACCCGCAACAGCTCCCGCAGTCCCCCGGCCGGCAACCCGTCAGCCTGCACGGCCGGCTCCCCAGCACCCTTCCCCGCGGCCTTCAGGCCTTTCTTCTTCGCCATCCACTCATCTTGCCTCATCAACCCCCAGCAAGCCCGGCGTCGCGCCGGACGTAGTACCTGTCGACAGGACCGGGTTTCGTCAGCGGCGGGCTCGGTGGCGGATCAGTGCTCGATGGAGAGCCCGGTTGATCGGTCCAGGCAGAGCTCGCTCCCACTCGCCGGTAGTTTGGGCAACCTCGCCTCCGGTGCCCAGCTTCCATCGCAGGAGGCCGTACGCCGGGTCCTCGGGGTCCAGGCAATTCGCGACGCCGCGCATGTCGTACCAGCTCGCACCGAGCTCCAGCGCATCGCGCATCATCGTCCACTGCAGGATGTGACTGGGCCGGACGTCGCGGCGATGATCCGCCGACGCACCTGTCTGGTACCAGACGCGGCGGCCGACGACAGTCATCGTGTGCGCCGCCAGGATCTCACCGCCGTAGGTCGACAGGTACAAGCGCATCCGGCCCGGCGCAGCCTCGTTGAGTGCCCTGAACTGTCGCTCGTAGTACGCCAACGTCCGGCCGAGGCGGAAGCCGTTGCGCCGCTCGGTTGTCCTCAGCAACTCGAAGAACGCCGCGAGATCGCCGGCGGCACCGCGGCGGACCTCGACACCTGACCTGACGGCCTTCCGGATGTTGCGCTGCCACTGCTTGCTGAGGCCGCTCTTCAGCGTCTCCGCGTCACGACCTGCCAGCGGCACCTGGAACAAGTACCGCGGCTGTGCGTCGCCCTGCATGCCTGCTTCACCGGCCCGGGTCCAGCCGAGGGTGCGCAGTCGCTCGGCAACGGCGGCCCCGACGGGCTCCACGAGGTCGGGCAGTACCTGGTCGATGCGCCGGCGCCGCCCTACCCCTGCGGCCAACGTTTCCGATCGCCATCGCCGCAGCAGCGGCGGCGGTCCCATCCGGACGGCGAAGACGTCGTGTCGTTCCAGGTGGGCGATCAGCGGTGCGAGCCAGCGCTCCAACACGGGATCGGCCCAATCGATGTCGGGGCCTTCAGGCAGATAGGCGTACCAGCGCGACATGGCCGGCAGCCGGCGCAACAACACCAAGGCGGTTCCGACCACGCGATTCTCGGCGTCGCGCCACGCCAGCAGTTCGGAGGCCCAGTCCGTCTTGACCGCGGCCCAGGACGCGACCTGCAGAAAGCTCCGGCCGCCGTAGAGGTCCGAGGCGGCCTCATACTCCGGCGGTTCGATGACACTGATCGTCAACCGATCGTCCCGGGTTGCCGTCCCGACAGGCACCATCGGCTCGCCTCCAGACATTCGCCGGCCTTTGCCCTTTTGGACGCGGCGAACGACCGATCCCGTCACACCTGCTGCGCATCCGGCCCGGAAATGCAGCCCAAGAACGTGCGGTCTGGAGCGGGTGCTGGAACCTCGCGCGTTGCCGATCAGACAGTCATGCGGCGCGGGCCAGGGCGATGAGGCGGGAGAGGGCTCGGAGGTACTTCTTGCGATAGCCGCCTTTGAGCATGTCGGCGGAGAAGAGTTGGTCGAGGGGTACGCCGCCGGCCAGCAGCGGCAGGTCGCGGTCGTACATGCGGTCGGCGAGGACCACCAGTCGCAGGGCCACGTTCTCGTCGGTCAGCGGGCGGATGTCGGTGATCGCGACCGCCTCGATGCCGTCGAGCAGCGCGCCGTACTTGCTCGGATGCAACTCGGCCAGGTGCCGGTGCAGGTCGACGAAATGGTCGCAGGACGCGTTCGGCCGAAGTGCGGCCTCCTGCTCGACCTTCTGGTCCGGCCACGGCTCCGGCGCGACCGGGAGACCTCGGTGCCGGTAGTCCGGTCCGTCCACCCGCCGTACGTCGAAGCGCGCGGCGAGGCCCTGAATTTCGCGCAGGAAGTCGACCGCCTGGAACCGCCCCTCGCCGAGCTTGTCCGGCAACGTGTTGGACGTCGCCGCGAACGAGACGCCCGCCTCGACCAACTGACCGAGCAGCCGTGAGATCAGCATCGTGTCGCCGGGATCGTCCAGCTCGAACTCGTCGATGCAGATCAGCCGGTACGACGACAACGCCTCGACCGCTGTTCGCAGCCCGAGCGCCCCGACGAGGTTGGTCAGCTCGACGAACGTGCAGTACATCTTCGGGCCGCTCGACTCGTGCCACAGCGATGCCAGCAGGTGGGTCTTCCCGACACCGAACCCTCCGTCCAGGTAGATCCCCGGCTTCTCCGGCGGCGTCGAGCGCCCCCGCAACCGCGACCACAACGACGGCGCCGAGCGCGGTACCGCCAGCTTTGCGGCCCGAGCCGTCAGCACCTCGACCGCGGCCGCCTGCGAAGGTTCGTCCGGATCCGGGCGGTAGGTACCGAATCGGACGTCCGCGAACCGCGGCGGCGGCACGCACTCGGACAGCAACCGGTCCGGACTCACCACCGGCGTCCGCTCACTCAACCGCACCACCACCCCGCCACCCTACGATGCCGCCCCGTCCGCCGGACGAACCCCGTCCACAACTCGACCGCCGGCTGCCGAACGAATCACGTCCACAACTCGACCGCCGTCCACAAGTCGGACGCGGGTCCACAAAGTCGGCGCTGTGGCCTTGACCACTTTCTTACTTTCAGTTAGGAAGTTGGTTGTGAGTTCGTGAGGCGCGATGGACGAGGAGTCTCCGATGGGCGAACAGCACGTACGGCGGCGGTCGGTTCTCAAGGGCGCGCTGGGCGCCGCAGGTGCGCTCGGCCTCGGGCCGGCGCTGGCCGCCTGCGGTGGCAGCGACAGCGGCGGGACGACCAGCGGCGGCAAGGCCGTGGTCCGGATGTGGTCCTGGTACAACGACCAGGAGGACCAGTTCCCGAAACTGATCGAGAAGTTCGAGGCCGCACACAGCAACATCACGATCGAGAACAGGATCTTCGGTACGCCGGACCAGTACCTCCCGGCGCTGCAGGCCGCGGTGGCCGGCGGCGACGTACCGGAGATCTTCGCGCCGCACACGCGCGCGCTGACCTACGGCACCGGCGGCATCTCCGCCGATCTCAAGCAGGAGCTCGGCGACGACTTCCTGAAGGACTTCTTCGACTCGGCCAACCAGGAGTACACCCTGGACGGCAAGCAGTACGCGGTCGGCTGGATGGCGCAGACGTTCGGGATCTTCTACAACCCGGACCTGCTCAAGGCGGCCGGTGTCGGCGAGGACGAGATCGAGACCTGGGACGACCTGATCGCGGCGGCGGCGAAGATCCGCGCGACCGGCAAGCACCCGGTCGCGCTCAGCTGCAACCCGACGACCAGCTCGCTGGACTTCTTCCTGCCGCTGATCACGCAGGTCACCGACGACCCGACGTACTACCTCAAGCTCGACCAGCTCAAGGACGGGGCGAACTACGAGGACCCGAAGGTCGTCGAGGCGATCGGGCTGCTGCAGAAGATCGTCAAGGCGGGCGTCTTCCAGCCGGGCACGACCGGCACCAGCGGCGACCAGGCGCCGCAGCTCTTCTACACCGGGAAGTCCGCGATGCTGTTCAACGGCAGCTGGACGCCGCAGGGCCTGACCAAGGACGCGTCTCCGGCGTTCAACAAGCTGTACAAGGTGATGAAGACGCCGGCGCTCGCGCCCGGCAAGCGGCACTGGACAGCGAACCAGGCGGGCGCCGGCTGGGCGGTGTCGGCGACCAGCAAGAACAAGGACGCCGCACTGGAGTTCCTGCGGTTCATGTACTCCGCCGACCAGTACTCCCCCACGATGAACGACTCCAACTCGATGCCGGCCACCAAGAGCGCGGCGACCCGCATCGAGTTGCCGATCATGAAGCAGATGACGTCCTGGCTGCTGGACGGCGACGGCTGCCCGCACATCCCGTTCGGCCCCGGCTCGGTGGCGGCGGGCGACCCGCTGGCGAAGATCTTCGACGGCAGCGGCGAGCCGGCCACGGTCGCGAAGGCGATGCAGCAGGCCGTCCAGAACGCCAAGGGCGGCTAATCGGATGGCGACAGCTCTCACGCGGGGCGTCGTACGGCGGTCCGCGGCGCGCTGGTCGTACCGGTTCGGGTCCCCGTTGCGGAAATCGCAGCGGATCGCCGGGTACCTGTTCATCGCGCCGACGTTCGTGTTGTTCCTGGCCTTCGTGCTGTGGCCGATCCTCTACACGGCGTACCTGAGCCTGACCTCATGGGGCGGGTTCGGGGCGCCGCGGTTCGTGAACTTCGACAACTACAGCCGGATGCTGCACGACCCGATCGCCCGCCGGGCGCTGCTCGTCACGCTCGCGCTGACCGGTGTGACGACGGCGCTGCTGACCTTCCTCGGACTCGTCACGGCAGTCCTGGTGAACGTGATCTGGCCGAAGGTCGGCGTCGTCGTCCGGACGATCCTGTTCATCCCCGGCATCGTCTCGTTCGTGGTGTCGGCGGTGCTGTGGAAGCTGATCTACGACCCGAACATCGGCACGCTGAACCGGGTGCTCGGGGCGATCGGTCTGGAAGGCCTGCAGCATCCGTGGCTCGCCGACCACAAGACCGTGCTGCCGGCGCTCGTCGTGGTGAGCGTGTGGGGCGGAATCGGGTTCACGATGCTGATCTACTTCGCCGGGCTGCAGGGCATCGACCCGAACCTGTACGAGGCCGCCGCGATGGACGGTGCGAACACGGTCCAGCAGTTCCGGTACATCACCGTGCCGAGCCTGCGGGTGGTCACCGGTCTGATCGTCAGCCTCGGTCTGCTCAACGGCTTCAAGGCGTTCGACGTGATCTTCGTGATGACCGGCGGCGGCCCGAATCACGCCAGCGAGGTGCTCGGTACGTACCTGTACTCGCTGGCCTTCGGGTCGACGTCCGGCTCGATCCCGCAACTCGGGTACGCGAGCGCGTTCAGCGTCGTGACGATGGTGCTCTGCACGCTCGCCGTACTCGCGCAACTCTGGCTGACCCGGAGGACGGACCGATGAAGAAGTCGTCAGCCGGAAAGTCCTTCGCGACGTTCGTCCTGTTGCCGTTCTGCGTGCTGATGGCGTTCCCGTTCGTGTGGATGCTGCTCACGTCGCTGCGGGAGCAGAACACGATCTTCAACGGCCCGTTCTTCCCGCGGAAGCTGACCGGGGCGGCGTACGGCGAGGCCTGGACGTCGATCGAGTTCCCGCTGCATTTCTGGAACAGCGTCTGGATCACGTCGGTCACGGTGATCGGCGTCCTGGTGTTCGCGACGCTCAGCGGGTACGCGTTCGCGAAGCTGGACTTCCCGTTCCGGAACACGTTGTTCGTGCTGCTGCTGACCACGTTGATGATGCCGTCGACCGCGCTCATCATCCCGCTCTACCTCGAGCTCAAGTCGTTCGGTCTGCTGGACACCCAGACCGGTCTGCTGGTGCTGTACATCTCCGGCTCGGCACCGTTCGCGATGTTCCTGATGCGGGCGTTCTTCCAGACCCTGCCGGATGAGCTGATCGAGGCCGCCCGGGTGGACGGCGGCAGCGAGCTGACGATCTTCCGCCGGGTGATCCTGCCGATCACCCGGCCGGGGATCGCGACCGTGGTGATCTTCCAGTTCCTGTCCACCTGGAACGAGTTCCTGATCGCCAACACGGTGCTGCGCAACACCGACGCGCTCCCGCTCCAACCGGTGCTGTTCACGCTGATGGGTCAGTACTCCACGAACTGGCCGGCCCTCACCGCCGGCCTCACGCTGTCGGTCGTCCCGGTCGTGATCGTGTACGTCCGGATGCAGCGGCAGTTCGTCGCCGGGATGATGCTCGGCGCCGTCAAGAACTGATTCCCCAACTCATCTCCCGAAAGAGGTCAGATGCCGATCCAGAACGTCGTGGTCAATTGCACGGACGTCCCCCGCTCGGTCGAGTACTACACCCGTTTCCTCGAGCTCGAAGTCGTCGGCGAGGTGACCGCCGACCGCGCCGTCCTCGACGCGGTCACCGCGACGATCGAGCTACGCGTTGTGCCGAACGGCCGCGAGCACAGCACCTGGTCGCCGGACGACCTGCAGAAGGGCTTCCGGCACATCGGGTTCAAGGTCGACCGGCTGGACGAGCGGGCCGACGCGCTGAAGGCCGGCGGTGTCGAATTCAAACTCGACCCGCTGAACGCGGAGGGCAACGTCCGGATCTGTTTCTTCTACGACCCCGACGGCACGCTGCTCGAACTGATCCAGGGCGACCTGCGGTACGCCGAGGTTCTGGACGCCGACGGGGTGGCGCGTGAGCGTGCCCTCGGCGTACCGCAGCGACCGCGGTTCGACCACGTCGCGATCACCGTCGAGGACCGGGACGCGACCAGCGACTTCTACCACCGGCACCACGGGTTCGACTTCATCGGGACGATCGAGCAGCCGCACGACAGCCGCGGTTTCCACATCGGCTACCTCAAGGGTGGCGACACGGTGCTCGAGGTGTTCACCTACGACGTCCCGAAGACCGCCCGCGACCCGCAGCTCGACGTCGCCGGGTTCGCGTACGCCGAGCTGGCGGGCGACGTACCGGATCTGCCGGTGCAGATCGCCCACGATGAGACGAAGGTCTACGTCGACCCCGACGGCTTCGCGTACGCCGTAGGCTCCGACGGCTTCGCGTACGCCGTAGGCTCCGGCGCATGACTGACACTGCCCCCGCCAACTGGCTTCGCCCGCTCGGAAACACCGGCCTGACCGTGTCCGCGGTCTGCGCCGGCGGCTCCGGGATCGCGGGCATGCCCGCCGTCTTCGGGTACGACGTGACGCCGCAGGAAGCCATCGACCTGGTACTGCGGGTGTTCGACAGCCCGCTGACCTGGATCGACACCTCCAACGGGTACGGCGACGGCACCAGCGAGACGCGCATCGGCCAGGCGATCCGCGAGTACGGCGGACTCCCGCCGGGCTTCCTGGTGGCGACGAAGGTGGACGCGAAGGACCGCGACTACTCGGGCGCCCGGGTCCGCGCGAGTGTTGCCGAGAGCAAGGAACGGCTGGGGCTGGACGACCTGCCGCTGGTGTACCTGCACGACCCGGAGTTCCACGACTTCGAGTCGATGCGGGAGGCGGTCGACACGCTGATGCAACTGCGCGCGGACGGGGAGATCGGGCACGTCGGCCTCGCGGGTGGCGACACCCGCGAACTGTCGCGCTACCTCGACCTCGGCGGCTTCGAGGTACTGCTCGTGCACAACCGGTGGAGCCTCGTCGACCGCTCCGCCGGACCGATCTTCGAGCGGGCCCGGTCCGAGGGCATCGCGGTGGTGAACGCCGCGATCTACGGCGGCGGCATCCTCGCGAACCCGGCCGGCGCCACGAAGTACGCCTACCGCGAGGCACCGCCCGCGCTGCTCGAGGCGGTCGCGGAGATGGACAAGGCGTGCCGCGAGTACGGCGTCGACCTGGCGACGGCCGCGCTACGGCACTCGATCGACGATCCGGGCATCGCCGGCGCGGTCGTCGGGATCACCAAACCGGCCCGCGTCGACGCGCTGATCGCTGCCCGGGATGCGGACCTGCCCTCGGCTTTGCTTAACCGGTTAGGTAGCCTGCTCCCCGACAAGCGGCACTGGGTGGAGAAGGAGACGACGTGACGAACGGCTTCCCGAGCGGATTCACGTGGGGCGCGGCAACCGCGTCGTACCAGGTCGAGGGGGCGGTGGCCGCGGACGGCCGCGGTCCGAGCATCTGGGACACGTTCGCGAACACCCCGGGGCGGATCGCGGACGGCTCCACCGGCGAGGTCGCCGTCGACCACTACCACCGGTTCGCCGACGACATTCGTCTGCTCGCGGACCTCGGCCTGAACGCGTACCGGTTCTCGATCGCCTGGCCGCGGATCGTCCCGACCGGTTCCGGCGCCACGAACCAGACCGGTCTCGACTTCTACCGGCGGCTGGCCGAGACATGCCTCGAGCACGGCGTCACGCCGTACGCGACGCTGTACCACTGGGACCTGCCGCAGCCGCTGGAGGACGCCGGCGGCTGGCTGGTGCGCGAGACCGCCGAGCGGTTCCGCGACTACGCCGCCGTCACGCACAACGCGCTGTCGGACGTGATCAAGCACTGGATGACGCTGAACGAGCCGTGGTGCTCGGCCTTCCTCGGGTACGGCAACGGCGAGCACGCTCCGGGCCGGACCGAGGGCGCCGAGTCGCTGAAGGCCGTGCACCACCTGCTGCTCGGCCATGGGCTCGCGCTCGACGCGATCCGCTCCGAAGGCGGCACGTACGGCATCGCGCTCAACCCGGCCCCGGTGCACGCTGCCACCGACTCCCCCGCCGACCGCGACGCGGCCCGCCGGATCGACGGCCTGCGGAACCGCATCTTCCTCGAGCCACTGCTGTCCGGGCGGTACCCGGCCGACGTCCTCGAGGACACCGGGACGACGGCGTGGTTCGCCGAGCAGGAGGCGGACCTCGAGCTGATCGGGGCGCCGCTGGACTTCATCGGCGTCAACTACTACTGCCCGAGCACGGTGGCGGCGCCCGACGGTCCGATCTCGGCCCCGGTCGCGTCCACGAACCCGGGCAGCGAGAACGTCGTCACCATCGACACCGGACTCCCCCGCACGCAGATGGGCTGGCCGATTCAGGCGACCGGGCTGCGCGACATCCTGGTCACGATCAACAAGCTCGCGCCCGAGCTCCCGTTGTACGTGACCGAGAACGGATCGGCGTACCCCGACGTCGTCACCGCGGAAGGCACCGTCGAGGACGACGAACGCCTCGACTACCTGCAGCAGCACCTCGCCGTCTGCAAGGACCTCGTCAGCGAAGGCTTCCCGCTGAAGGGGTACTTCGCCTGGTCGCTGCTCGACAACTTCGAGTGGGCGTGGGGCTACAGCCGCCGCTTCGGGATCGTGTACGTCGACTACGACACACAGGCGCGGTTCGTGAAGAAGAGCGGCCGCTGGCTGCAGAACTTCCTGACGAACTGAGCTGACCTTCCGGCGCTTGGGACGGATGTGTCGTCGGGACAGGCGCGCAGGCGCGGCGCACGGCTGGCTGATGGCGTGCGGCTCGGTCAGCAGCGCCGCGGGTACTCCCAGACGATTGATCCACGGCCCGAAGGTGTGCACGCTCGACAGTTAGTGTGGTGCGGGGCGGGTCTGTTCGGTGTCTGATTCACGCTCAGCTGTGGCCCCTGGCACGGGACACGTCCTGTCGACCTGACACACGCCACCCACGCCACACGCCCGAGCGTCCCCGGCTCCATCACTACGACCGCCGAATCCAGACCAGGCCGTGCATCAATCATCTAGGAGAGTTTCCGCACGACACTGGAGGCTTTTGCCCGCCATACGGGGGAAAACCCTCCACAGATCCCCGGCTCCTCGCATTGTGATGGCCTGGGGATCCGCACCCCAGCCGCACCGTCAGCCGCACCGTCAGCCGCACCGTCAGCCGCACCGTCAGGCGGACCGTCAGGCGGACCGTCAGGCGCGGGCGTTCTGGTGTGGGGTCAATTGGCTGTGCAGGACCAGCGACGCCGCGCCCAGGGCGGCCGCGCTCGGGCCGAGCTTGGACAGCTCCACGCGGGTGGGGTGCATGGCGCGGACGAACGACAGGCGGTTGAGCTCCTGCGACGCAATTCGGACGTAGATGTCGCCGGCTTCGCTGAATCCGGGGCCGGCCAGGATGATCTGGTCGAGGTCGAGCAGGTTGGTGATCGACAGCAGCGCCTTGCCCAGGTACATCGCCGATTCCTCGATCAGCTCGGTGCACCGCGGGTCCCCACCGGCGGCGGCCCGGGCGATCCGCGCGAAGTCCGACCGGACGGAGGGGCGGCTGCCGCGGAGGCCGAGCCGGGCCGCCAGGTCAGTGTCCTCGACCGCGCGGGCGACCACCGCGGCGGGCGCGGCGAGACTCTCCAGGCACCCTTGGCCGCCGCACCAGCACATCGGCCCGTCGACGTCGATCACCATGTGCCCGATCTCGCCGACGTTCGACGACGAGCCGCGGTACACATCGCCGTTCGTCACCAGGCCGAGGCCGAAACCGGCCGCCAGGTAGACGGTGGCGAAGTCGTTCGCCGACGGGATCTTCCCGGCCCAGAACTCGCCGATGGCCGCGCAGGTGGAGTCGTTCTCCACCACGACGGGATGGTCGATCGCCGCCTTCAGCGTGTCCCGCACCGCGAACGGCTCCCACGCGTACTTCCGGGATCCCGTGCGCAGCAGCCGCTCCCCGCCCCGGCCTTGCCGTCCGGCCAGCGCGACGCCGACGCCGACGAGCGTCGAAGGCTCGATTTCGGCCTTCACGATCAGGTCGTCGAGCTCGGCGGTGATCCGTTTGATCACCGTCTCCGGCGCGTCCTTGCCGATCCCGCGTGACGACAACTGCTCGATCACCCGGCCGCTCATGTCGGTGACGACGTACGTCGTGCTCGGGGTGTCGATCGCGATACCGACGGCGTGCCGGGCGCGCGGGTTGAACTGCAGCAGCGTGGCGCGTTTACCCCCGGTCGGGTCGCCGTACCCGGTCTCGATGATCAGGCCGTCCGCGAGCAGCCGCTTCACCACCCGCGAGATCGACGCGCCGGTCAGCCCGGACCGCTCGGCGAGATCGACCCGGGTGACCGTGCCGCTGGAGCGGATCAGGTCGAGGATCGCGCTGTGTGTCTCCTGCGCGGTCGCTCCTCTGAGAATCTTCGCCACGTCACCCTCCCTCCCAGCGAACTTTAATACACAACGTAAGGAAGTGGCAGTGGTTGACCTCAATCACTGTTGAGGTTCTACGGTCGCGACCGTGAAAGCGATCAGATTGCATGCGTTCGGTCCGGCAGAGAATCTCGTCCTCGAGAACGTTCCGGACCCCACTCCCGGCGCCGGCACGGTGCTCATCGACGTCGAGGCGGCCGGCGTCCATCTCGTCGACACGATGATTCGGTCGGGTTCGGCCGGCGGCGGCCCGATCCCGGTGCCGGAACTGCCCACGATCCCCGGACGCGAGGTCGCGGGGCGGGTCGCCGCGGTCGGTCCGGACGTGGACCCCTCCTGGCGCGGCAAGCGGGTCGTGGTGCATCTGGGCATGGTGCCAGGTGGGTACGCCGAACGCGCGGTGGCGAAGGCCGAGTCGCTGTACGAACTTCCCGACCACGTCGACGCCGCGCAGGCGGTCGCCGCGATCGGCACCGGCCGGACGACCGCGGGCATCCTCCGGCAGGCCCAGCTCACCACGAGCGACGTCGTCCTCGTGACCGCCGCGGCGGGCGGGATCGGCGGCTACCTGATCCAGGCAGCGCGCAACGCCGGTGCGGTGGCGATCGGTCTCGCGGGCGGTCCCGCAAAGGTCGATCTGGTCCGCTCGCTCGGGGCGCAGTACGCGATCGACTACCGCGATCCTGAGTGGCCGCAGGTGCTGAAGGGCGCGCTGGGTGATCAAGAGATCACCGTCCTGTTCGACGGCGTCGGCGGGGCTAGCGGTCAGCGGGCGTTCGAGCTGCTCGGTGTCGGCGGCCGCGCCCTGATGTTCGGCTGGTCCGGCGGCGGGCCGATCGAGTACACACACGAAGACGTGATGAGCCGCGGCCTGACCGTCAGCTGGGCGATCGGCGCCAAGCTGACCCGGCAACTCCGCGCGCTGGAGGCCGCTGCGCTGGAGGAGACGGTCGCCGGCCGGTGGCGGGCGCAGACCACGACGTTCCCGCTGTCCGAGGCGGCCGCCGCCCACAAGGCCCTCGAAATCCGGGCCACCACGGGGAAGGTGGTGCTGCTGACCTGATCAGGAGGAGCGTGGCGCGTACATGATGACCGCGACTCCGAGCAGGCAGATCACCGCGCCGAGCACGTCGTACCGGTCGGGTTTGAAGTGGTCGACCAGGACGCCCCAGGCGAGCGAGCCTGCGACGAACACCCCGCCGTACGCCGCGAGGATCCGGCCGAAGTGGGGATCCGGCTGGAAGGTCGCGACGAAACCGTAGGCGCCGAGGGCAACGATCCCGCCGGCGATCCACAGCAGACCGCGGTTCTCGCGCCAGCCCTGCCAGACCAGCCACGCTCCTCCGATTTCCAGCAGCGCCGCCAGGACGAACAGGACGACCGACCGCAGCACGGTCACCGGGCGAGCTCCGTGAACGGCAGCGGGCAGTCCGGATCGCCCGCGCAGGTTTCGAGGTCGTCGCATCCGGCGGCGATCCCGGCGCGCAGGGTTGCGGCGATGACGGTCAGGTCGGCGATCTTGGCTTCCACGTCGGCCAGTTTCTCGCGCGCCCGGGCCTGCAGCCCGGCACCCGCGCCGCGCGGGTGGCGATGCCGGGCCGTCGCGAGCAGTTCGGAGATCTCGGTGAGGGTGAATCCCAGCCGCTGCGCCGCCTTGATCACGCGCAGCGTCGTGACGGCGTCCTCGGGGTACACACGGTGGCCGCCGAGCGTCCGGTCCGGCGGGTCGAGCAGTCCGCGGCGCTCGTAGTACCGCAGGGTCTGCAGGTTCACCCCGGCGGCCTCGGCCACCTCGCTCGATCTCACCGGAGCATCCCGTCGAGTACGGCGGTTTGGGCCGGCGGGACCGTGATGCGCAGGTGGAGTTCGGCGGTGCCGGTCAGGGTGAACGTGAAGAACGAGCAGCAGGCGGTCTCGCGGGCAGTGAGATCCTCCACCGTCGTCCGGGACTCGGGGTCCAGCACGATGTCGAGGGTCTGCGCGTCCACGCGGTCGGCGCGCCGCAGGTGCTCGGCGAACAGCTCGTTGAACTCGGCCACACGGAACGGTCGCTCCGCGGTCGGCAGGGTGCAGGCTTCCGGTGCCCAGGTTGCGTCCATGGAACGACGGTAAACCTGTACCGAAGTACCGGATGCAACTATTGCGGCTGGTCCACCCACGTGAAGGTGAACTCCACCGCGCCGAACGCGACCCGGTCACCCGGCCGCACGCGGACTGTCGTGGTGATGCGGGAGTCGTTCACCCAGGTCCCGTTCATCGAGCCGAGGTCGCGGAGCAGCCAGCGGTCGCCGACGTGCCGCAACTCCGCGTGCGCTCGCGAGACCGAGTCGTCGGCCAGCCGTAGCGTCGCGCCCGGACCACGGCCGATCCGCACCGTCGGCGAGCCGGGCGCGGGCAGCGCCAGCGCGGGCAGCGGTTCGGGCTCCGGGCTGCGAAGCTGCGTGAGTTTGGGCAGGTATCCGAGGATGCCGCGGGAGGCCGCCGTCCCGGGAGTGCGCAGTGCACCTGTGGGCTCGGAGCCCGGGAGCACCGCGATCCGTGGGAGCTTGGCGCGCACCGTGCGAGCCCAGCCGCGGAAGCGCGCTTCGCCCCGCGGCAAGTCGCGGATCAGGTCGGCGAGCTCGGCGCGGCTCTGGGAGCGCAGGGCGAGGTTCATCCGGCGGATGAAGGTGTCGTGCGACAGCCGGCCCGATCCGGCGCCGTCGCGGAGGATCGCCAGCGCACGGTCCCGCTCCGCGTCCGACGGACGCGTCCACCCCACCGGTACCGAGCTCATGCGGAGATTGTCCGTGGCGGTCGGCTCACTGTCCACCGCACGGTCGTCACCGGCGGTTCCCGAACGCAGGGTTTCTGGAGACTGTCCGTGGCGTGGGACACAATGACGGGATGCGACTGCCAGTGATGCCGCCGGTCAAGCCGATGCTCGCCAAACCGGTGAAGGAGATACCGCGCGGCGACCTGTCCTACGAGCCGAAGTGGGACGGCTTCCGGTCGATCATCTTCCGCGACGGCGACGAGGTGGAGATCGGCAGCCGCAACGAGAAGCCGATGACGCGGTACTTCCCCGAGCTGGTCGAGGCGGTGAAGGCGAATCTCCCGGAGCAGTGCGCGATCGACGGCGAGATCATCGTGATCGGCGAGTCCGGCGACCGGCTCGACTTCGAGTTGCTGCAGCAGCGCATCCACCCGGCGGCCAGTCGCGTGAACATGCTGGCCGAGAAGACGCCGGCCCGGTTCGTCGCGTTCGACCTGCTGGCGCTCGGCGAGGACGACTTCACCGAGCGGCCGTTCGGTGAGCGCCGGACGGCGTTGCTCGACGCACTGTCGGATGTGAAGGCCCCGATCCACGTCACGCCGGCGACCTCCGATCCCGACGTCGCGGCGCAGTGGTTCGAGCAGTTCGAGGGTGCCGGGCTGGACGGGCTGATCGCGAAGCCGCTGGGCGGGACGTACCAGCCGGACAAGCGGGTGATGTTCAAGGTCAAGCCGGAGCGGACGGCGGACTGCGTCGTCGCCGGATACCGCGTGCACAAGAGCGGGCCCGATCGCATCGGCTCGCTGCTGCTCGGTCTGTACAACGAGGACGGCACGCTGGCCAGCGTCGGGGTGATCGGCGCGTTCCCGCTCGAGCGGCGCAAGGAGCTGTTCCAGGAGCTGCAGCCGCTCGTCACCACATTCGACGACCACCCGTGGGCCTGGGCGAAGCAAGAGGAAGGCGTTCGGACACCACGCAACGCCGAGGGCAGCCGGTGGCAGGCCGGCAAGGACCTGTCGTTCGTGCCGTTGCGCCCGAAACTCGTCGTCGAGGTCCGCTACGACCACATGGAAGGCATCCGCTTCCGGCACACGGCCCAGTTCGTCCGCTGGCGGCCCGATCGCACACCCGAGTCGTGCACCTACGAGCAGCTGGAGGAGCCGGTGAAGTTCGACCTCGCCGACGTCCTCTCCAGCGCTCAACGATGATGCTCTACAGCCTGTACGCGCGGTGGTTGCGCCACCAGCTGCGCGGGCTGCCGAAGCCCGCACATGTCGCGATCGCGATGGACGGCAACCGTCGCTGGGCCCGCCGCGCCGGGTACGACGACGTTCGCATCGGGCATCGGTTCGGCGCCAAGCATCTCGAGCAGTTCCTGCGCTGGAGCGCCGACGCCGGAGTCACCTGCGTGACCGCCTGGGTCGCCTCGGCGGACAACCTGCGCAAGCGCGACTCGGCCGAGGTCGAGTACCTGATGGAGCTCACCAAGAGCGTGCTGGCCGATCATGTCCGGCGTGACCACCGCTGGCGGCTGCACGTCGCGGGACAGCTGGACCTGTTGCCCGATTCAACGGCCCGCGCGCTGAAGGAAGCGGTCGAGCTGAGCCGCGATCGGGACGCCGGTGATCTGACTCTCGCGATCGGGTACTCGGGCCGACTCGAGGTGCTGGACGCCGTACGGTCGGTGCTCGACGAGGCCGCCGCCGAGGGGCGATCGCTCGAAGACATCGCTGGCACATTGACCGAAACCGACATCAGCCGGCACCTGTACGTACCCGGACTGCCGGAGCCGGATCTGGTCATCCGGACCAGTGGCGAACTGCGCATGTCCGACTTCCTGCTGTGGCAGGCGACCCACTCGGAGATCGAGTTCTGCGACCTCTACTGGCCCGCGTTCCGCGAGGTCGACCTGCTGCGGGCGCTGCGTACCTACGGACACCGGAGACTGGATCGATTCAGTTGAGTACATCCGGGGTCAGCCGGGGCACTATGGGGGTATACCGACTGGTAAGCACCGGAGGTGGCGTGATGTACGACGTCGTCCTGCTCGTCGAGAAGGAGCTGTCGGAGCCTGACGCGAAACGCGTCGTCGAGTTGCATCAGGACATGCCTGAACAGGTCAGGTACCACGTGCTCGTACCGTGCCACAACGCCGAAGCGGGCGTCGAAGCATCGATCAGCGCACTGGGCACCGCGGACCTGTACGGGCCTGGTCTGGCCGGTCAGCGCCAGGACCTCGCGGAAGCACAGAAGGCCATCGACAGCGAGGCCAAGGGCTGCAGTGGCCGCAGCGTGCAGCGGCTCCGGGACCTCGGCCGGCTCGCCGAGGGCGGGATCTCCCACGACCGGCCGATTGACGCTCTGGTCGCGACCGTGCAGGCGGTCAACGGGCGCGAGGTCATCATCCTGACCCGGCCGCACATCGTGGCGGAGTTCTTCCACCTGGACTGGACCAACTCGGCGCGCCGGCACCTCGGCGTACCCGTGCTCCATCTGCTGGAGCACGACTCGAAGCCGGCTAGTGCTGGAGCAGAGCAGCGTAAGTGACCCCGCCGGCCAGGCAGGCCATCACCAGCGCGAGGGTGGTGCGGACCGTGCGCTCGCCGGTCCGCCCGTAGTGCTTGCCGTCCTCGGAGTGGTACGCGACCTGATAGCCGGCGTAGCCGGCCGCCAGCGCGAGAGCCAGTTTGATCATCAGACACCTGCCGCTGTGTCGGACTCCCTGAACTGAGTCTGGTACAGCTCAGCGTACTCGCCGCCGGCCGCCAGCAGTTGGTCGTGCGTGCCGCGCTCCACGATGTTGCCGCGGTCAACCACCAGGATCTGGTCGGCATTGCGCACCGTGGACAGCCGGTGCGCGATCACCAGCGACGTCCGGCCTTCCAGCGCGGTGTCGAGCGCCCGCTGGACGGCGACCTCGGACTCGGAGTCCAGGTGCGCGGTCGCCTCGTCGAGGACGACGATCTTCGGCGCCTTCAGCAACAACCTGGCGATCGCGAGCCGCTGCCGCTCGCCGCCGGACAGCCGGTGGCCGCGGTCGCCGACCACGGTGTCCAGTCCGTCGGGCAGCGCCTCGACCAGGTCCCAGATCTGCGCCGCCCGCAGCGCCGCGATCATCTCGTCCTCGGTAGCCTCGGGCTTCGCGTACACGAGGTTGGCGCGGATCGTGTCGTGGAACATGTGCGCGTCCTGCGTCACGTACCCGATCGTGTCGTGCAACGACTGCAGCGTCACGTCCCGTACGTCGTGCCCGCCGATGCGCACCGCTCCCCCGCTGACGTCGTACAGCCGGGCGACCAGGTTGGTGATCGTGGTCTTGCCGGCACCCGACGGCCCCACCAGCGCGACCATCTGCCCGGGCCGTACGGCGAAGCTCACATCCTCGAGCACCTGCGCCGAGACGCGCTTGTCGAGCACCGCGACCGCTTCGAGGCTCGCGAGCGACACCTCGTCGGCCGTCGGGTACGAGAACGAAACGTGCTCGAACTCGACGCTTGCGGCATCGCGTGGCAGATCACGCGCTTCAGGAGCGTCCTTGATCATCGGTTCGAGGTCCAGCACCTCGAAGACCCGCTCGAAGGACACCAGCGCGGTCATCACGTCGACGCGAACATTCGAAAGTGCGGTCAGCGGACCGTACAGGCGGCCGAGCAGGGCGACCAGCGCCAGGAGCGTCCCGATCGTCAAGGTCTCACGGACCGCCAGGTTGCCGCCCACGCCGTACACAAGTGCCGTCGCCAGCGCCGCGACCAGGGTCAGCGCGGTGAAGAAGACCCGGCCCAGCATGGCGATCCGGATGCCCAGGTCGCGCACCCGGCCGGCGCGTTCGCCGAAGTCGGCGTTCTCGATCGACGGGCGTCCGAACAGCGTGACCAGCAGCGCGCCGCCGACACTGAACCGCTCGGTCATCGCGGTCGACATCTCGGCGTTCAACTGCATCTGCTCGCGCGTCATCGCGGCCAGCCGGCGGCCGAGGATGCGCGCCGGGATCAGGAAGATCGGCAGCAGCAGGATCGCGACGATCGTCAACTGCCAGCTCAGCGCCAGCATCGCGCCGACGACGAGAAGCAGGCTGATGACGTTCGAGACGACGCCGGACAGCGTGGACGTGAAGGCCTGCTGCGCGCCGATCACATCGTTGTTGAGCCGCGAGACCAGCGCGCCGGTCTGCGTCCGGGTGAAGAACGCGATCGGCATCCGCTGCACATGCGCGAACACCTTGGTGCGCAGGTCGAAGATCAGCCCTTCCCCGATCCGCGCCGAGAACCAGCGCTGCACCAAGCCGAGCGCCGCCTCGACGACCGCGAGCAGGGCGACCAGTAGCGCGAGCGCCGTCACCAGACCCGCGTTCCCCTTGGAGATGCCGTCGTCGACGATCTTCTTGAACAGCAGCGGCGACGCGACCACGAGGACCGCGGACACCACGACCAGGAGCAGGAACGCCGTGATGTGCCAGCGGTACGGGCGGGCGAACCGGACGATCCGCCGCAGCGTTCCCTTGGCCAACTTCTGGTCCAGAACGGACGTGTCCTGGCGCCGCCAGCCCATCGCCCCCATGCCGGGCCGCATCATTCCGGACATCCGGCTCCCTTCGTCTGCACGCATCTTCTCAACACCTGGTGCCCAGCCACACTTCCCGCAACTTTTGGTTGCACATCAATCCGGCGCGGGCTACAGTCATATGCAACCAAAGGTTGCGAAAGGATGAAGAGATGCCCAGGAGTATCGAGCGGGAGATCACGATCGCGGCCGCACCCGAGGTGGTGTACGAGGTGATCAGCTCGCCCGAGCACCTGCGCGAGTGGTGGCCGGACGACGTCGACCTCGAACCGGTGCCCGGCGCGACCGGAAGCGTCAGCTTCCGGCGCGACGACGGCGACAAGGTCGAGCCGATCACGGTGGTCGAGGCCGAGCCGCCGCGCCGGTTCGTCTTCCGCTGGGGTTACCGCGGCGAGGTCGCCACGGCGGAGAACTCGCTGCTGGTCACCTTCGACCTGGTGCCGGCCGACGGCGGCACGCTGCTCCGCTTCGCCGAGACCGGGTACGACGAGGCTGCGAAGCCGGACGAGATGCTCCAGGACCACACCAGCGGCTGGGACTACTTCCTGCCCCGGATCGCGCCGTACGCGGACCGGCTGGCGCACCGGCCGTGATCGACGACGAGCTCTGGTCGGCGATCGGCGACCCGACGCGGCGGCGGATGCTCGATCTGCTGCTGGCCGACGGCGGCGGCACCGCGACCGGTCTCAGCGAGCGGCTGCCAGTCACCCGGCAGGCGGTCGCGAAACACCTCACCGTGCTCGACCGGGCCGGCCTCGTCCGCTCCGCGCCATCCGGACGCGAACGCCGCTACACCGTCGACGAAGACCAACTCGCCCGCGCGCTCGACCAACTCACCGACGTCGCCCGCACCTGGGACCGGCGGCTGCAGCGGATCAAGCGCATCGCGGAAGCGATCGAAAACCACGAAGGGAAGCAACCATGAGCGACATCCTGCACCGGGTCGGCGTGATCGCGCCGTTGACCGACGTACACACAGCCCTCACCACGATCGACGGCCTGGCCGGCTGGTGGACCGAGGACACGAAAGGCGACCCGGATGAGGTCATCGAGTTCCGCTTCGCCAGCGCCGGCGGCGACGGGTTCGACATGAAGGTTCTCGAGAACTCGCCGGAGCTGGTCCGCTGGGAGGTCGTCGGCGGCCCGGACGAGTGGATCGGCACCCACGTCAGCTTCCGGCTGTCCCAGGTCGACGACTACACGATCGTCCTGTTCAAACACGAGGGCTGGCGGGAGCCGGTCAACTTCATGTACCACTGCAGCACCAAGTGGGCGACGTACCTGATGAGCCTCAAGCAGTACGTCGAAACCGGCGCCGGCGCACCGTCCCCGAACGACATTCTCGTCAGCAACTGGCACTAGGGATCGCCAGACCCGCCCTGATCAGCCGAGAGCGACCAGGAGCTCCTTCAACCGGCGCTCCTGCGCCTCCCGCTCTGCCTTGAGCTGATCGTCGTACGAGCGGTCCGCGGCACCGAGGAGCAACGCCTTGGTCTCGCGGATCGCGCCCGGCAGCGGGCCGAGCAGCGCGGCGGTCAGATCCTTGACCGTCGCTTCCAGCTCGCCGGCCGGGACGACGATGTTCGCCAGGCCGACCTCTTTCGCCTCGGCCGCCTCGACCCAGCGGCTGGTCGTGCAGATCTCCAGGGCCCGCGAGTAGCCGACGAGTTCGACGAGCGGCTTCGTACCGCCCAGATCCGGGACCAGGCCGAGTGACGGTTCCCGCATGCTGAAGCGGGCGTCCGGCGTGACCACGCGCAGGTCGCAGGCCAGGGCGAGCTGGAAGCCCGCGCCGACCGCATGACCCTGCACGGCCGCGATGCTCAGGATCTCCGGGCGCCGCAGCCAGGAGAATCCGGTTTGGAAGCGTGCGATCAGGTCGAGCACCTCGTCCCGCGGCTTCGCACCGAGCGTGAGCAGCGGCTCCTGGCCGAGGTCGTTCTCCCCCATGATCAACCGGCGGTCGAGACCCGCCGAGAACGACGGCCCCTCCCCCGACACGATCACCACCCGGACCTCGGGCGGCAGCGCCGTACCGAACTCGGCCAGCGCGCTCCACATCGCGGGCGTCTGGGCGTTGCGCACTTCCGGCCGGTCGAGCACGACGCGCGCGACCGGTCCCTGCACCGACAACCGCACTCCGGGATCCGTCATACCCGGATATTACTCAGAAGTAATCAGGCCAGCGAGACCAGGTCGGCGTACTCGTTCGACCAGAGGTCCTCGACGCCGTCCGGCAGCAGGACCACCCGCTCGGGCTCGAGCGCCTCGACCGCGCCCTCGTCGTGCGTGACCAGCACGATCGCGCCGGTGTACGAGCGGATCGCGTTCAGCACCTCGGCGCGGGACGCCGGGTCGAGGTTGTTGGTCGGCTCGTCGAGCAGCAGGACGTTCGCCGCCGACACGACCAGCGTGGCGAGCGCGAGTCGCGTCTTCTCACCGCCGGACAGCACCTTGGCCGGCTTGTCCGCGTCGTCGCCGGTGAACAGGAACGAGCCGAGCACGCTACGCGCCTGCGTCTCGTTGAGGTCCGGCGCGGCGGTCTTCATGTTCTCCAGGACGGTCCGGTTCACGTCGAGGGTCTCGTGCTCCTGGGCGTAGTACCCGAGTTTGAGGCCGTGCCCCTCGATCACCTCACCGGTGTCGGCCTTTTCGATGCCGCCGAGGATCCGCAGCAGCGTCGTCTTGCCGGCACCGTTCAGACCGAGGACGACGACCCGCGAGCCCTTGTCGATGGCCAGGTCGACGTCGGTGAAGATCTCCAGCGAGCCGTACGACTTCGACAACTCGCGCGCCATCAACGGCGTCTTGCCGCACGGCGCCGGTGTCGGGAACGCGATCTTCGCGACGCGGTCGGACTGGCGTTCCTCCTCCAGCGAGGACATCAGCTGCTCGGCGCGCCGCAGCATCTGCTGCGCGGCGGTCGCCTTGGTCGCCTTGGCGCGCATCTTGTTCGCCTGGTCGATCAGCTGCGACGCCTTCTTCTCCGCGTTCGCCCGCTCGCGCTTGCGGCGGCGTTCGTCGGTCTCGCGCTGGCTCAGGTACGCCTTCCAGCCGACGTTGTAGATGTCGATCTCGGCCCGGTTCGCGTCCAGGTGGAACACCCGGGTCACGGTCTCCTCGAGCAGGTTCACGTCGTGGCTGATCATGATCACGCCACCGGCGTACGACTTCAGGAAGTCGCGCAGCCAGACGATCGAGTCGGCGTCCAAGTGGTTGGTCGGCTCGTCGAGCAGCAGGGTGTCGGCCTGCGCGAACAGGATCCGGGCCAGCTCGACCCGGCGGCGCTGACCGCCGGACAGCGTCGCCAGCGGTTGCCCGAGCACCCGCTCCGGCAGCCCGAGGTTGGCCGCGATCCGGGCCGCCTCGGACTCGGCGGCGTACCCGCCCGCGGCGTGCAGATCCGCCTCGGCGCGCTCGTACCGCCGCATGCCCTTGGCGCGGGTCTTCTCGTCCGCGCTGGCCATCGACTTCTCGGCGGAGCGCATCCGCCGTACGACCTCGTCCAGACCGCGCGCGGCGAGGATCCGGTCCCGCGCCAGCACCTCCAGGTCGCCGGTCCGCGGATCCTGCGGGAGATAGCCGATCTCGCCGGACGACGTCACGGTGCCGCTGGCCGGCAGGCCCTCGCCGGCGAGGATCTTGGTGAGGGTGGTCTTCCCGGCGCCGTTCCGGCCGACCAGGCCGACCTTGTCGCCCGGGCCGACCCGGAAGGAGGCGGGCGCGAGCAGCTGACGGGCACCGACGCGAACCTCGAGATGGGAAACAGTGATCATCGGGGGTCGCAGGCGTCCTTACGGTGAGCTACGGGCTGGGATGGGCGGAACACAGGGTCTGGCGGGGCGGGCACGGCGGTACGGCGGCGTCGCGACACCCCGAAATCCCCCGCTCCGAGGTCTAGTGTAGGTGGGGTGAAATTCAATCCGGATGCGGATCTCGACACCAGCGGTGTCGAGGACACCCGCGGTAGTGGCGGTGGCGGCCGCGGTGGCCTGCCGGGCGGGACGATCCCGGTCGGCGGCGGCATCGGCGGCATCATCCTGCTGATCGTGATCCTGCTCCTGACCGGTGGCCTGCCAGGCGGAGGTGGCAGCGACGAACCGGCGGTCCGGAACACGGCAGCGGGTAACCTCGATTCGTGCAAGAAGGGCAGTGACCTGCAGTCGAACTCGGACTGCCGGTTCGTCTTCTACCAGAACTCGATCGAGAGTTTCTGGGCCGCCGAGCTGCCCCGGCGCGGCAAGAAGTACACCCGCGCGCCGATGCGGGTCTTCGAGGGCTCGGTGAACACCGGCTGCGGTCCGGCAACCAGTGCGGTCGGCCCGTTCTACTGCCCGCCGGACATGCGGGTCTTCCTCGACATCGGGTTCTTCCAGACCCTCGAGCAGGACCTCGGTGCGCGCGGCGGCGAGTTCGCCGAGGCGTACGTCGTGGCGCACGAGTACGGCCACCACGTCCAGAACCTGTACGGCATCCTCGGCCGGATCAAGTCCCGCAACGGCCCGACATCCGACGCCGTCCGCTCGGAACTGCAAGCCGACTGCCTGGCCGGGATCTGGACCAACCACGCGACCACGGTGCCCAACAGCAGCGGTCAGCCGCTGATCACCGAACTCTCCGACGACGACATCGCCCGCGGCCTCGACGCGGCCGCCTCGGTCGGCGACGACCGCATCCAGCAGAAGACCCAGGGCCAGGTCACCCCGGAGAACTTCAGCCACGGCACCGCCGAACAGCGCATGCGCTGGTTCACCAAGGGCATGGAATCCGGCGACATGACCGCCTGCGACACCTGGTCCGCCCAAACCCTCTGACCCACCCCGAACCCGCCCCAGCTCCCCCACCCCTTCCTGTCCCAAGCGCGCCACCCACACCGCGACAACCCTCCACTTGAGCGGGCAACCCTCCACCTCACAGGGCAACCCCCTAGCTGAAGGGTTGCCCATCCAAGTGCAGGGTTGCCCAGCGGAAATTTGAATGGGCAACCCTTCAGCTCAAGGGGTGCCCATTCAAGTGGAGGGTTTGCGGAGACGGAGTTAGGTGCTCGAACCAAGGCGACCTGGCCCGGGCCGCTGGGTCAGGCGGCTCGGTCAGGCGACTCGGTCAGGCGACTTGGGCGGGGCGGTGGTAGCCGGGGAGGAGTTCGTCGACGAGGGCGTCGGTTTCGGCTTCGGCGCCGCGGGGGCCACCGTGTTTGGCGAGGGCGGCGTACATCTGGGCGGCGACGTTGGTGACGTCGGCGGTGGTGCCGAAGTGGGCGGCCAGGCGGAGCGTGGCGCGCCACAGTTCCTCGGACGCGGGCGAGAAGGTCAGGCCGGTCTGCAGCGCCGTCCGGGCAGTGCCTCCGTCGTTGTACGCGACCGACGCCTCGGCGAGCCGCAGTGCGGCGTCGACGACGGCCTCTGCCATCCGGCGCTCGACGCCGGACGCGGCCAGCCAGGAGTAGCGGCCGGCGGGCAGGTTCGACCAGGCCGGGCCGTGCACCAGACTGAGCGCCGTCGACAGCGGCCCGCGCGGGTCGTCGACCATCGACGCCTGCTTGGACAGCGTGCGGAAGACGTCCCAGTCGACGCGGACGACGCTGCGGTTGAGCATCCAGCGGCCGGACTCGTCGGCGTACATTGCGTCGACACCGACCCAGCGGCGGGTGTGCTCGAGCGCCGCGTCGCGCAACTCCGGGCTGATTCCGCGCGGCCAGATCGCACCGGCGAGGACGTTCGGGTGCACGCCGTAGTCCTGGCTGGCCAGGAACGCGATGATCTCCGTCGACAGGGCGATCCGGCCCTCGTCGATGGTGCCACGGGCATCGACCTCGACCGGGCCGAGCAGGTCGACCTCGACCGGGGCCGGCTGACTCAGGTCGGTGGTCGAGAACTCGTACGCCGGCATGTCCTGCTCCGAGCGCCGCTTGTCGCGCGCGTCAGCCTCGGCCGCGTCGAACAGCGCGACCAGGTCGGCGAACTGCTCCGGGTTGACGCTGTGCGCGTCCACCTCGAGGCCGAGCAGCCGGCAGACGGCCTGGTTCTTCTCGTCCACGACGAACCGCCACGGCGAGTTCAGTACGTCGCCGACCACGACGACCGCGATGCTGCGCTTGGTGTCCGCGGCGAGCTGGTTCAGCTGCTCCTGCTCCTGCGGCGTGGGCGGCGCGGACAGGAACACGATCTCGGGGCCCCACAGCGCGGCGTCCGGGTGCGACATCCGGGCCTCGGCGACCGAGCCGACGTTGCGCCGCTCGCAGGCCTGCAGTTGCGCCTCGGACCGGCGGACAACCTCGGCCATCGCGTCGTCGAGACGGACCCAGTAGCTCAGCCGGGCCGGCGCCAGCGACGACAGGTCGTCACCGAATCCGACCATGCTGATGTGCGCGCCCTCAGACCACAGGTTCGTCGCGAGCTCGACGGCCAGCGAACCGACCACGTCGCGGGAGGCGTTGTTAACGCCACCGAACGCGACGATCCCGTTCGCCGTGTCGAGGTCGATCAGCACCGTGGCACCGTCGGCGTTCTGGCCGACCGTCACCAGCGTCGGGTACGGCGCCGGCGCATTCACGTCGGCGTTCGGCGCGTAGGCGCGTCGCAAGGTCCAACGGGTGCCGTCGGCAATCGCCTGCCACGGACCGGGCGGCTCGGGGTTCGCACCGTACGGGTCGAGCACGAGGGTGAGCGCGCGGTCGGTCACCAGCGCGGCGACCACCTTCGGCAGTGGGCGCTGCAACTGGGTCATGTCCGCGCCGAGCTTCCGCAGCGCGTTGTCGACGAACTGCGCGGTCGGCACGTCCGACGCCAGCCGCAACCCGACCTCGGTCTGCCGGTGGCCGGCGGCCTTCGGCCCGGGGCCTTGCGCCCAGCCGCGACGGCGCTTCAGCGCCAGTGCGAGACCGGCAGCGAGCAGCGTCGCACCGAGCCCGAAGATTCCGGCCTGCTTCACGTCGAAACCGTCGTCCACCGGTGCCGGCGTCGCCTCCGGCACCCGCGTACCACCCGCGGCCGGCTCGCCGTGCTCGGTCCGGCCGGTGCCGGGCGCGTGCGGCTCGGCGATGACGTTCGGCTGACCCGGCTTGACGTTCTTCGCGCCGGGGTCGTTCTTCGAGCTGCCGATCACGACCGACGACGGCTTCTCGATCCCCTGCTCGGCGTACCGGCCGGGCCCGCTGCTCTCGGTGCGGGTTTCGGTCTTGTTCTCGACCGTGGGCTTCGCCGGCGTCTCGGTCCGGGTGCTGACGGTTGTCTTGGTGCTGGTCGTGGTCTTGGTCGTGGTCTTGGTGTGGTCGCCGATGCTGACCCGCACCGTGTGCACACCCGGGCCCTTGGCGTCCGCGGGCAGCCGCACCTGCCAGCCCGGCAGGATCAGATCCGGGTTCGTCAAGCGACGGCCGTCGGGCTGCAGCTTGTTCTTGTTGAGGTCGTAGATCTCCTTGTACCGGCGGCCCTCACCGAGGTAGCGCTCGGCAATGTCCCACAGGCAGTCGTAGTTGCGGCCCTGCGGCGGGCGGACCTCGGTGTACTTGACGACCTGACCCTTGTGATCGTTGTTCGTCCGGACCCCGACGCTGGTCTTCGACTGCTGCTGGTGGCCGCCGGTGAGAACCTTGCTCGCCGGCTCGGTCTGCCGGAACTGCGACGCCGAGCTCTGGTCGCCGCCCTGGCTCACGCTCACCGAGGTCGGCGCGGCCGGACCGCTCGCGGTGGCCGCGCTCGCAACCGGCAGGCTCACACCGGCACCCGCCGCGATCAGTACGACGGTGCCGATCAGCCGGCGTGCCAGCGCCTGCGAACCACCGCCCAACGGGACCCGTGGCGACAAACCGTGGCCGCGGATCTCCGCGACCGCCTCCGCGATCAGGCAGATCACGAAGTGCAGCCACGCGAGCCAGATGACGAACGCGATGATGCCCAGCACGGTCTCGACGCTCAGCTCGCTGAGCAGCATGTCCGCACTCGGCATCGAGTCCGGCCACGGCGTACCGAAGAAGCGCAGCAGCACGTACGGCACACCGCCGACGATCGCGAGGATCGCGAGCAGCGCGACGAAACCCTTCAGCCGGTCCGCGCCCGGACTCCCCGACCGCTGCTGCGGCAACCGCGCCGCCCGCACGGGCTCATTCGTCCTGACCATCACGCCTCCATACCCCCACCGTCAACCACCATGTCAGCCATCCAGATCAGCCACCAATAGCCTGAACTTCCTGCACAGGCAGCCGCTGCACAGCAGTCACATTCGCTCGCCCGATCGACGTCCAGCCGGTGGCCTTACCGATCCAGTACGAGACATCCCAGGTGATCGTCAGCTTGACGGTGTACATCCCGTCCGGCTGATCCGCACTCGACTTCTTGTACGTGTGCTTGCACGGGTTGATCTGCTCGTCCGGATCCTTGGTTTGGTCGTAGCCGTCAGGGTCGTCGGCCGGCGTCACACCGGTCTTGCAGGTGAACGGTCCGGTGCCGTCACCCGGGTCGATCGTCATCTCCACGACCATCCCGCGCATCGTCAGGTTGTGCGTCGGGTCGTAGTAGCCGCTCAGATCACCCGTCTGCTTCAGGACCATCGAGCTCTCGGGGGTCAGGGTGAAGAAGGCCGGAACATTCACCCGCGGCGTGTACGTCGGCATGATCTGCAGTGCCGGCGACGGGTAAGTGCTCTGAAAGCGCCACCAGAACTGCTGCATGTAGTCCGGGAACGGGCACTGCGCCCGCTCGGCCTCGTCCACCGCGACGTACGCCCGCTCGAGGTGAGCGTTCGGACCGCCGTTGTAGGAGTCGAGCTTGTAGTCGGTGATCGTGATCCGCAGGACCCAGCTCTTGCCCTCCGGCGCCTTCGGCAACCGGATGCCTTCGGGGATGTCGAAGTCCCGGCAGGGAACGAACGGTCGTCCGTTCAGCCGCTCACGCCAGGTCGGCGGCGGATTCCCGCCGCCCATGTAGGCCTGGCCCGAGCTGCAGTACGCGCCGAAGCCGACGGCGTTCACGTACATGCTGCAGACGGAGTTCCCACGATGGATCGTCTCGGCGGACGCGGTCGTGGCCGGGACGGCGCTGAGCAGCGCGAACACAGCACTCAGGACGAGCAATGTGCGGCCTACTCGGTTGTGCATCCTCACTCCCCAGACTTGTCTTCCGGCAGATTATCTTCGACCAGGTGCATCATGCCCGTTGCCCAGTACCCCGTCACCTGTTCGCAACCTCGCAAGGTCGTATTCCGACCTAGGCCGGATAACGCACGCTCGCGCAGTTCACGCCCTTGCTGGTCGCCAGCCGGTACGGCAACCATCCGACCCCCGTCTTGATCATCTCGATCACCTCGGGCGAGCCCTTGGGGGTGACGACGGTCCAGTTCCGGGTCTTCGGATCCCAGTACTGCGTCGTCTGCGAGCGACAGGTCTGCACCGCTACCGTCCCGTCGTCGGTACTCCGGGCGCCGACGACGACGACACTGCCCGGCGGCCTCATCACCCAGCCGTTCCGCTTGGCGTCTTGGATGCCCTGCGAGACATCGGCGTAGAAGAACGATGGGAACCGCTTCTTCAGGATCGTGTCGTCCTTGGCGACGAGGGCCTGAAAGTAGAGCGGGTAGCTGGTCACGAGGCCTTGGACGGCGGGGTTCGACGCGAAGTTCCCGGCCCGCACGATCACCTGCTGGGTCTGGCCGGTCGGCTTGGCGCTGGTGGCCGGCCGCGTCGGGGCGCTGACGGTCGTGGTCGGTTCGGTGGACTCGCTCGGCGTACTCGACGTCGTACCGCCGCCTTCGCCGACCGGGACCGGGCGGCCGCCATCGTCGGAGTCGTTGCCGCAAGCACCGAGCAACAGCATGCTCGCCAGGGCGGCGGCCGGGAGTGCAGACCTTCGCACGACAGACAATCCTCCGGTGTCTAGCGCCGCGGCGCGGAACTCGTTGGCCTCGACGGCGTCTCGGACGGTGTGCCGGACGGCGGTGTGGACGGGTCGTCCGGGGTCGGGGTGATGCTTGGGGTACAGGTGGCCGGGAACGGGAACGGGGACAGTGTCCAGATCGGCGTGGGCGAACCGATCGTCCAGGTGGGGCACGGGAGGTCGATCGTCGGCGGCCGGGCCGTCGTGATCGGCGCGCCGGGATCATCGGTGGTCGAGTTCACCACGATGGGCGGGATGGTGGGGCTCTCGTCGGCTTTGGTGATGCCTTGTTCGGCGTGGGCCTGGCCGGTGCCGGTGGCTTTCAGGGAGCGTTTGCCGACGAGGCCCAGGAACGTGGTCTTGTTGGCGATGTCGACCTGGATGGCGACTTCGGAGTCGGTCAGGGTGGTGGGGCCGCAGGTGGTGACGGCGGGGTCGTTCTGGCGGACCTGGCCGCAGAACTCGGTGATCGCGGTCGCGGCCTTGGCGGTGTCGATCTTGGCCTCGGCGACGTTCAGCTGGATCGCTGCGGCGCCGACGCGGGCGGCTTCCTGGGCGTAGCCGATCGCGCGGGAGCGGGCGCCGAGCTGACGGCCGCCGTCGATGACCAGGCCGGCCAGCGTGAAGATCATCACCGCGAGGATCGCGACCGCGGGGCTCAGCGCGCCACGCCCGAGCCGGCGCCGGCGCCTGCCCGGGTCGTTGCGGGGGGCATCGATGCGGACGAACTCGACGCACCTGCGCATCGTCACCGCACCCCCCGGTACGGGTCGAGCGAGGACGTGAACCGCTTGGTGATCTTCGTGTCGCCACCGAGACCCAGCAGACCGAGATCGCGGTAGTTGATCGTGCAGGTCACCTCGACCGACAACGGCTTACCGGCCTCGAATCCGGTCGTGATCGACCCGGACGCCGACTGCTTGCACGAGGCCACACCCTGGCTCAGCGCGGCGGTGACCGCGTCGTCGACCCGCCCCTGGGCCTCCTGCAACGACCGCGACTGGCTGGCGCCGCGGGCACCGTCGCGAGCCGCGCTCTCCAGCAGCGAGGAGGTCTGGAAGTACCGCCCGCAGGCGAGCAGGAACATGAACAGCGCGAGCAGCACGGGCGCCAGGATCACCAGCTCCAGGGCCAGCGTGCCGCGCTCACCGCGCCGGGCACGCCGCCTCCCTACCATCGTCGGCATCCTCACTTGTCGGCCTCGAACTGCTCGATCGGCCCGGTTGCGGTGCGGCTGACCCGCAACGTCAGACCGGGCACCAGCGAGACAGTCTCGCCGGTGACCGTGAACGAAACCATGCCTTCGGGGTCGTTGTACGCCGGGAACGGGACGGTGGCATGCTGCAACGCCGTACCGCCGAGCTGTTGTGCGTAGGACTGGACGTCCGCGCGCACCTTCTCCCCCACCGCCGCGGTGTAGACCGGCGGTTGCACCAGCCGCAGCCGGGAGACGCCTTCCTCCGCCGCGTTCAGCGCGACGGAGCGGCCGTACAGCCACAGGGCGGTCTGGATGCAGAGGAAGATCAGCGCGAGGATCGCCGGTGCGAGGATGGCGAGCTCCAGCGTGCTGACGCCCCGCTCGGATCGCCGCCGCACAAAGCGTCGTCCCGAGAAGCGCCGGCCCGATCGCACACCGGCCTCCGTCAGCCCTTCTCGATGTCGGCCGTGTGCTTGTCGATCACGCGCTTCACCACGACGCCGATCGCGAGCGCGGCGACGACGAGGATGCCCGAGATGATCGCCCACTCCAGCGCCGAGGCGCCGAGCTCGGTGTGGCCCTGCTTCGCCCGGGCCCGCTGAGCCTTCGCCCGCGCCAGCGCGTAGCCGGTCATGGCCCGCCAGAACATCAACTCCGAGGTCATTCGCACACCTTCCAGATCGTGAGGCCGAAGCAGGCCTCAGTATGCCGGGTTCGACGGACAACTCCGCCGTACGGATCCCTCGCGGCGATCCCTGGTCGTTCCTGCCTGCCCGCATCGCCGTCCGGCCTAGCTTCCGAGGATCGCCACGCCGGCCGGGAAGGCCAGGAACAGGAAGAACGCCGCGATCATGACGAGCTGCGCGACCAGCATCGACTGGGACCGCTCACCCGCCTTGCCTTCCACATCGGCCAGCTCCTTGCGCCGCAGCGACGCCGCCCGGGCGAGCAGCGACGAGCGGATCTTGGCACCCTCGTCACCGGCCAGTGCGAGCGCCGATGCCAGGTCGCGGAGTTCCTCGACGCCGAGGTCCTCGCCGAGCCGGGCCATCGCGTCCCACGGCGTGATGCCGATCAGGCGGGCGTTGGCCAGCGCCTGCCGGATCCGGGCCATCGCCCAGTGCTCGCCGATCGTCGACGCGGTCATCAGCGCCTCGGGCAGACCGCGGCCGCCGGCCAGGTTCATCGCGACCAGGTCCAGGAAGCTGCCGACCACGTGCCGGAAGTCGCGCCGCCGCGCCTCGGCTTCCTGCCGCAGCGCGATGTCCGGCAGGAAGAACGCGAGCGTCATGAACGCCAGCGTGACGACCGCCGGCGCCGCGCCCGGGGCGGTGATGCCGATCGCGGAGGCCAGGAACAGCACGATCGGGATGAAGATCATCGCGCCGAGCGCGAAGAACACCTTGGTGGCCAGCATCTCGGCGAACGGCCGGTTCATCACGGCGAGGTCGCGGCGGAGCTTGCCGAACGCCCAACCGCGGGCGTTCGCCTCGGCCTCCAGCCGGCGCCCGAGCGACTCCCGCGCCCGGTCCACACCGCCCAGCACCTTCTCGCCGGCCGCGCTGGCCGTCGCGCCGCTGGTGTAGCCGCTGCGGCCCGCGTCGATCCGGGCGATCGTCGACAGCACGTTCGCGCGCGGCCTGATGAACATCCGGACCAGCACGTACACACCGAGCCCGGCGATGCCGCCGGTGATGAACGCCCAGGTCATCCGTTCACCACCTCCATCCGGTCGTTGCCCGGACGGTTCATCCGCTGGTCCGCGCCGCCGCCGATCAGGAACCGCTCCGGTACCTCGATCTTCGCCAGCCGCCGCAGCCACAGCAGACCGACGGCGTACAGCCCGATCACGACGGCCAGCACGATCTGGCCGATGAAGCTGCGGTACGGCGCCATGTACGTCGGATTGAACAGGATCAGGCCGGCGGCCATCGCGAGCGTGATCGCGACGACGACCTGCACACTGCGCCGCGTGGATCGGCGCTCCGCCGCGACCTTCCGCCGTACGTCGAGCTCCTCGCGGGCCGAATCCGCCAGCGCACTCAGTACCTCACGCAGACCCGGGCCGCGCAGCCGCGCGTTCAGCACCAGGGCGGCGACGATCAGGTCGGCGGACGGGTCGTCGAGGTCGTCGGCGAACCGCATCAGGGCCGACGGCAACGGTTCGCGGATCCGCAGCCGGTCGACGAGCAGGTTCAGGCTGGGTTTGATCGCGGGCGCCGCGTTCACCGCGGTGGCCGGGATGGCCTGTTCGAGCCCGACCGCACCGGCGATCGTGTCGCGCAGCGCCTCCGTCCAGGTGGCGAGCGCGTCGAGGCGGTCGATCGCCCGGCGCTCCTCCCCCGTGCCGCCGAAGAACCGGTCCGCCATCCCGGCCAGCAGACCGAGCGCGACCGCGAGCACGAGCCAGCGGGTCACCACCAGCACCAGCAGACCAACGGCCAGCGCAGCGCCGAAACGCACCATGTTCCTGCGGTGGTCAGCGCCGCGGTTGCGGAACAGCGACGGGGTGTCGTCCTTCGGCTCGGTACCGCGGATCGCGACGATCAGCAGCATCACCGCGCCGCCGACCACCGCACCGCACAGCAGCGCTCCCAGAGTCCTGTCGCTCATCGGCGTCCTCGCGTCGCACTGTGCCTGATGGTGACCTCACTGCGCTCGCTCACGCGATCACGCCCACGTTCCGTGGACGAGCGGCTGGTAGCCGAAGTGCTCGAGTTCGTCCATGCACGCGATCGGTGCATGCGCCGCGGCGCGGCCGTCCGGTCCTGGCGCGAAGACCTCGCCGGACAGCACCCGCCCGTCCCATCCGGTGACCTCCCGGATGCTTTCGACGTACCGGCTCAGGCCGCCGCCGCGCGTGTAGTCGTTGTGCTTGCGAACAAACACGACGAAGTCGAGCGCGCCGGCGATCAGCATTTGCGTGGCTTCCATCGGCAGCCGCTCGGTCGCCTGAATCGCGTACGTGCTGATCCGGTTGAACACCTCCATCGAGCTGTTCGAGTGGATCGTCGACAGCGAGCCGTCGTTGCCCTGGCTCATCGCGTTCAGCATCGTGACGATCTCGTCGCCGAGCACCTCACCGACGATCACCCGGGACGGGTTCATCCGCAGCGAGCGGCGGACCAGGTCCGCCATACTCACCATGCCGACACCTTCGGAGTTCGGCAGCCGCTCCTCGAACGCGACCACGTTCGGGTGCAGGTCCTTGAACTCGCCGAGGCCGAGCTCGAGCGAGCGCTCGACGGTGATCAGCCGCTCGTGCGGCGGGATCTCGTTGGCCAGCGCGCGCAGCAGCGTGGTCTTACCGGAGTTCGTGGCGCCGGCGATCATGATGTTCTTGCGCGCGGCAACCGCCGCCCGCAGGAACGAGCCGACGTCCTCGCTCATCGTGCCGTTGGCGACCAGGTCCTGCAGGAACACCTTGCCCAGCCGGGCGCGCCGGATCGAGACCGCGGGCCGGGCGGTCACGCCCATCACCGCGGACAACCGGGAGCCGTCCGGGAGCCGCAGGTCGAGCTGCGGGTTCGCCGAGTCGAACGGACGGCTGGTCAGACCGGCATGAGCCGCCAGCACCTGGATCAGCTCGACCAGTTCCTCGTCGCTCTCGGCCACCGGGCCGGGCGTTTCCTCACGTCCGTCGCCGTACTGCACGAAGACCTGGTCGTACCCGTTGATGTCGATGTTCTCGACCTCGGGGTCGTCGATCAGCGGCTGCAGCCGGCCGACGCCGAACAGCGCCGAGTGGATCGCGGCTGCGATCTGCGCGTCGTCGTCCGGGGTCGGCGGCGTCCGGCCCTCGGCCAGCTCGTAGCGCGCGTGGTCCTCGAGCACCTGCACGATCAGCGACCGCGCGTACTCCCGCTCGTCCTCCGCGCTCATCGGAGGTACGCCGTTCACCTGGTCGCGGCGGCGCTGCTCGTTCAGCCGCTCCGCGACCTGCACCCGCAGCCGGCGGACCAGCTCCTGATCGGCGGTCACCGCAGGTCTCCCGGCGGGAAGGCGGCGTTGGCCATGTCGAAGTCCTGCGGCGGCGGCGCGGCCACCAGCGCGGCCATCTCGGCGGTGATCGCCGTCGCGGACCGGATCAGCTGGGTCTTCTCGAGCCGGCCGTGGCCGCGCCCGTCGAAGAACGCCGCTCCGGCCGGGTCGTACGCCAGGTGCCACCGGTGCCGCACCGGCAGCGCCATTGCGTCCAGCACAGACCACACCTGCTTCACCGCGTCGCGCTGCTTCGGGTCGGCCACCACGACCACGCCGAGCTGCGCATTGACGTGATGGACCAGTGTCGCCAGCCGCTCGCGCAGATGCGCCACCGACGAGCCGGTCGCGGCGCAGACCAGTACGACGAGGCGCGCGGACTGGATCACCGGAAGTTGCGGTGACGAGGCACCGATCCGCCCGCAGTCGGCGAGGACGTCGCCGTGCTGCATCTGGTTGAACGAGATACCGAGGGGGTGCCACAGGCCGCCCATACCGCCGACCTGCTCGGGCGAGCGCACGCCGAGCAGGACGTCGAGGCCGCCGTCGAGCTGCTGGCTGTGCGCGAGGATGACCTCGTCGCCGAGTCCCTTCCGGCTCGCCGCGGCCAGGCTGACCAGCCCGCGGTCCGAGTTCAGCGGAGCGCCGGCCGGGCCGGTCATCCGGATCGCCACATCACTGCCGGCCGGGTCGCACTCGGCCAGCATCACCTGCCGCGGCCAGAGCGCGCCGAAGACCAGGCCGGCCGTGGTCACCCCCGGCGAGCCCTTCGCGCTCGCCAGTGCCACCAGTGCCATCAGTTGGCTCCGTTGCGGACGACGTCCGGCTTCGTCCCCGGAGCGAGCTTCACCACTGCGACGGTTTTCGCGGCCGCCGCGGCGGCGACCGCGGTGATGTCGTCGTCCGGGATCAGGATCGACACGTTCAGCGTGCTGTTCGCACTCGTCTTGCTGTCGGTGATCGCACCGGCGGCCGACGTCACCTCGGCGGCGTTGACGAGCGTGACCGCCGCGCCGCCGTCCTGGTTGGCCGCAGGCACCCGGATCACCCGGACCACGTCGCCGATCTGCAGGCCGTCGGACGGCGCCCGGCCGGCCTCGAGGCTGAGACCGACCAGCGCACTGCGCGCCGGAATCGGCTTCTCGTTGTCCTTGGTCAGACTGTCGGGCGTGACGAACTGGTCCTTGTACAGCCAGGTCTTGGTGTAGCGGCCGAGGTACTTCTCCGCCTCCGACCACGGGATCAGCCCGCCGGTCGCGCCGGCCAGGTCGCCCCGGGAGAGGTCTTTCTGCTCGAGCTTGTGTCCCGGTGGGAGGGTTTCGGCGATCGCGACGAAGTCCGAGCGGTTGCCGCTGTTCAGGGCGATCAGTGCGGACCCGGCGGCGCCGAGCAGGATCAGGATCACCGCGAGCGCGGCCAGGGCAGGCCGTCGTTCCCGGCTGCTCGGCAGCCGGGTCGCCCCGGCACCCGCCGATCGGGCCGCGGCCCGGCCGCCTGAGGTGGGGGTTCGCTGGGAGGACGAGAGACTCACGCGCCTACCGTAATGGCAGCGAGGTGCCATCCGCGCCAACAGGTCGGTGCTGCCGGTGCCGACCCGGGAACGGCCGTAAATCCTTGGGTGCCGCCGCCCGCCGGGCGTAAATCGTTAACTGAACGGGGGCCGCGGAGGGCTGGCGATTAACCGTTCTTTTGCTACATTCCGGAACCAGAGGGTCCTGGTGACAACTGGTGAGCACCAGGCCCCCTCATGTAAGGGGTGGTTCGGCTGACTACACCGACGTTGTCCGCCACGGATCCGGTCCAGCGCGCTCGCAGCGCGTTCGGCGTCGCGCTCGGCATTCTGTACCCGTCGGCGGTGCCGTTGCGGGACGCCCGGGTCCGGCTGACCCGGGACGAGACTCTCGCCGCCCGCGCTGTCCGCGCGATCGAGACGCTGCTGACCGGCCGGGCCAGGGACCGGGTGAACGACGACCGCCTGCTCGCGGAAGCGGTGGCCCTCGTCGGTACGGAGGCCGCCCGGGCGCGCGGTGAGCTGCCCGCGCGGGGCGCCACCGAAGCCCTCGACCGGTACCTGCGGGTGCCCGGCCTCGACCAGTCACGTCGTACCGAGGCGGACGCCATGCTGCGGGTCGCGCTCAGCAGCGCAGCGCCGGACGACCCGGCTGCCGCAGCCCGCCTCGAGCAACTCAGGCAGCCGCAGCGCGCGGCCGCGATGTCGGCCGTCGTCGACGCCTCGGCCGCCATCGAGCGCGACGCCCAACTCCTGGGCACCACGGCAGCGCCGAGCCGTACCGCCCGCCGCCGTGCCCAGGTCGGCAGCCGGCACCGCCGCGCCGAGGGCCGGCGGGTCTGGACGTCACAGATCCGCGGTACCGGTCTGGCGACGGGCAACCGGCCGAGCTCGCAGCCGCCGTTGACGTCCGAGCACGCGCTGGATGTGCTCAGCGCGATGGACGGGCAGTCCCTGACCGGCTCGGTCACCGCCGCGGTGGAGGTGGACCCGGCGACGAGTCAGGCGATCCTGCAGACCCCGTACTCCGCCGTACCCCAGCATGTCCGGATCGAGATCGGCGACACCACACTCGGCGCCCTGGGCAAGGGCGTCATCCGCAGCGGTACGGCGGACGACCCGCACGTACTGCGGATGCCGAGCGTCCTGAGCGACGACCAGGTCCGTTTCGTGATGACGCACCAGCTCGCCCAAATGACCCAGGAGGTCGCCGCCGCCGAGGCCGGACAGTCCAACGGTGTGCTGCATCGCGTGCGGTCCGTGTTCAGCCACGAGCGTCGTGATCGCCGCTTGCAGGCGGACCACGCCGCTTTCCAGGTCGTGCTCCGGGACTGGCACGACGCGCGCACCGAGACGCTCACGACCGGCCGGACCAGCGGGCCACGCAGCCTCGAGGACCTCCAGCGCGACCTCGAAGGTGTCGCGCGGACGATCCGCCGCCACGGCGGCACCGAGCCCGCGCTGCCCTGGAAGTCCGGCACCGTCGTCACTCCGGACGCAGCCGCCCTCGGCGTCGCCGCGGCCCGCGCCGAGTCGCGCGCCAAAACGGCCCGCCACACCGTTCCGCATCTGCGCGCTCAGGTCGTCGCCCAGATCCAGGCGCTCGAAACGGCCGCCGCGGACCTCGACGGGCAAGCGAGCAAGAAGCGCGAAACCGCCGCGGGCGCGGCCGAAGAGGCCACGGCCAAGCGGGACGAAGCCACGACCGAGGAGCAGCAACGCGACCTCGGCGCCGCCGAACGCGGCCGCGTGCTGCGCGACGAGGCGATTGCCAAGGACAACAAGTCTCACCGGCACACGGTGATCGCCGACGGCTACGAGCGTGCCGCCGGCGCCGCACGGCAGGCCGTGACCGGCTACCGCGATCTGCTGACCGAGCTGGACGGTGGGGCCTCCCCCGCCCGGATCGCCGAGTTGGCAGGTACGGCGGAGCGCCAGGTCCAGGCGTACCGGCGCAGCGTCGACCAGGCGCTGCCGGCCAAGGACCTGTTGATGACCGGGCAGCCCGACGGCGACGGACTCAAGCTTCCGATCGACCGGATCAACGCGGCGCTCGCCGCCGCGAACATCGACGAGCGGATGCCGCGCCGTGGCCCGCTCCCGCTGCCGGCCGCGGAGTACCGGCGGCTGATGTCGCGGGACGGCATGGTCTTCTTCGTCCAGAACGACGCAGATCAGGAGGTCGACGGCCTGGCGCAGGTGCGGCTGCGGATGAAGTCCCGTGACGTCACCGAGATCGCCGACCGCGACCACCGGATGGCCGAGCAGATGTCCGGCACGCTGGGCGACGGCGGTACGTCGATCAGCACCACCGACACGCACGCGAGCACGTTCACCGCCGGAGTCAACCTCGGCAAGCTGATGGCGATTGCGGCGCCGGGTACGCCGTTGCACGCCGCCGCCCAACTGGTGTCACCCAAGGCCGAGGTGACCCGCGGGCGAACGCTCGCCGAGACCGGCGGCGCCAGTGCGCACTACCAATCCGGCTGGGTCGACGACAACCGCGGCGAATCACTGCTGTACGAGTGGTCCGGCGAGTGGGAGATCGAGGTCCGGCGTTCGCCGCTCGACGACTGGTCGCCGGTCGAGACCGCGGACGCGGGGCGTCAGCAGACCTGGGTGTCCAGCGCCTACACGGTGCCGACGCCGACCGAGTCGACCTCGCTCGAGGAGGCGGGCGTCGGCCACCAGGTCACGGGTGAGTTCCCACGGCACACGGTCACGAGCATCACCGGGCTGCAGGACGTCACCGAGCGGCTCGTTCGCCGCTTGGAACAGCAGCACGGCAGCCTGGACCGCGTGGGGTACAACCACATCGCCGGCCTGATGGTCAACGATTCGCCCCGCCTGCTCCGCGAGCTGAGCCGACCGGGCGGCATCACCCGGCAGATCCCGGTCGGCGGCGAGTCGGAGTACGAGCTGACCTGGGAGGTCCAGCCGGTCTGGGCCGAGACGCAGCTCGTCGGTGAGTCGAGCACCGAGATGTGGCAGGAGGAGGTGCTCGTCGACTTCGGCGGGCTCAACGCGAACCAAACCTACGGCGCGTCCTCGACGGGCACCGTCTCGGTCAAGTTCCCCGGTGACCTGGACAAGGCGAACCCGCTGGCCGCGGCGACTGCCCTGAACAACGTCGCCGGCACCGGAGTGGACGTCTCGCCGAGCGCGTCGGTGGGCCGCAACGTCTCCCGTTCCGGCGGCCAGAGCGTGAGCATGACCGCGATCACCCCGGTCGTGCAGCGCAACATGGGACCGACGCAGGGTGTGCTGGTCGGGCTCCAGGTGAAGGCGACGCTGCGCAAGGTCGGCGATCCCACGGCGAAGCCGATCGTCGAGACCGGCCGCTGTGAGGGTCTGCTTCGCGTTCCGGAGAACGATTTGCTGCGAGCCGGCGGGCGGGCTGCGGAGGACGCGATCCCCAGGAACCCCGACGGTACCGTCCGGGTCGAGCAGGACGGGCGCGTGCTGTTGCGCGGCGACGACGAGCCGGCGGCGTTCCCGCAGACGCTGCCGCCGTCCATCGGTCCCGGTGAGAACCAGCTGCGCGGCGTCGGCCGCGGTATGGCGCAGAATCTCACGGGCGCCGAGGAGGCCCAGGAAGAGGCGCTCAAGCAGCTGGAGCGGATGGGACTGGTCGCGGCTCCGGGGCAGAAGGCTACGCTCGAGCAGCGCCGCAACCGCGAGCGGATCCGGCAACAGATCCTCGCGCCGCGGATCGAGGCCGGTATCGACCAGGCCTGTCAGGGTGGTCTGATCGTGATGCTCGAGGAGCGCGGCCCGCTGGGGACACCGCACTGGCGCCCGTTCCGGTTGTCGGTGGAGCAGGAGCGGGACGAGCAGACCGGCGGCTTCCAGGCCGAGGGCCTCGGCGTCAGCAAGAGCCAGAAAGACATCAAGCTCGGGATCGCCTCGTGGGGCACCGGACGGACCTCCGGCCGGAACAAATCGCTGCCGCTGTCCGCAGGCATCGGCGGCTCGGACAAACCCGCGGAAGGTGTCTCCGGAGCCTCCGGCAAGGGTGGCGTCAAGGTCAACCGCAACGCCTTCGGCCGGAACATCAGCTACACGGTCGCCCAGCAGATCAACCACGTCGCGCTGTGGGAGACCAGCGCGGTCATGGACCGCCTGCGGGAGGGCGTGCGGATCAAGTTCGGCGAGATCACCGACCGCGGCGACACGCCGCTCGTCGACGTGCCGGGCACCATGGACGTCGCGTACGACAGCGCGCTGACCCGCGCCGCCGCCCCCGTCTTCGCGACCACCCCGAAGCCGCCGCACGCGGTCGCCGTCCGGCAGGCGATCCCGGTCGCGGTCGACGCCGGCAATGCGGCCGACGCACTGTGCCAGGCGATTCCGGCCATCCGGTCGGACACCAGTGCGCTGCCCGCGCTGCACGCGGCGCTGTCACCGTCCAGCCTGATCGCGAACCGGCAGTGGATGAACGGCGAGTACCGGCTGCCGTTCACCGTCGTACCGGCGCCGGGTAACCCGCTGCATGCGCTCACCGACGGCACGATCCTGCCGCAGGAGTACGAGATCGTCGTTCGTGGTGAGGCGGTCGAATCGACCCATCTCGCGATGAGCCAGCAGACCACTGTCGACATCAACTTCACGATGAACAACGTCGGCTCGACCATCGGCACCTCCGCCTCCGGCGGGGTCTCTGCCGACGGTGGCGGCGGCGCGGTCGAGGCGGGCGGGCTCGCCAATACCGGCGGCGCGTCGCTCGGCCGGACCGGCGGTACGTCGCAGTCCACGACGACCAGCGAGACGTCGGGCGACGAGCGGCTGCTGGTCAATCCCGGGACGCACCACGAGTTCATCGAGCGCTACACGATGACCGCGGACATCGTGCACCAGGGCCAAGTGGTGCAGTCGATCCCGCTGCCGGACGCGCTGGCGCAGAAGGCGTTGCCCGAACGGCGAGCGCTCGAGCTCTACGCGACCCGCAAGCTCGACCTGCCGCTGTGGGTCGCGGAGGACGCCGCCGAGCGCTACCTCAGCGACCGGCTGCCAATCAGCCACCGCGTGGCGGCAGGCTTCATCAGCCGCTACCAGCGGGAAAAGGCTGGCGTCACCACCGGCCTGGCTGCCGAGCACACCGCCGAGCGGCTCGCCGCCAAGCTCCGCGAGCGCAGCAAGGTCGCCCCGTCGCACGCGGCCGACGCCGAGGAACAGCTTCGAGCTGTCATCGCGCGCACCGAGAAGCAGGCCGACCACCGACGGGTCGTGCACACCTCGGAGGCGTACGACGAGAGTCTCGGCGCGGCCCAGCTCGAGTCGATCACCGTCGAGGGAACGGACGAACCCGTCGACCTGCGCAAGCTGGTCGAACCCCAGGTGGACGAACTCGCGCCCGGTCTCCGCGACGCCAGCCGGGTGCTGCGGACCGCGCTCGACGTCAACTTCTCGCCGACCAGCTACGACGGCCACCTCGACGACATGTTCGCGCCGAGCGGTTTCGAGGCCGCGATCGAGGTGCCGATCCAAGGCCAGGAGCGGCCGGACGTCCTGCTCGTCCTGACCGAACTCCGGTACGAAGGCGAGCGCACCATCGAGGGCGTCCCGGATCAGCCCGACGGCAGCCCGGACATCCCGAGGCAGGACGCCGGCGGAATCGGGCAGAACTACGACTATCAGGGCCGCGACCGCTCGGTCGGTCATTCCGTCACGATCTCCGGCGGCGTCGACGCGCAGCCTGGCAGCGTCCTCGAACCCGGCACGTCCGTCGGCGTCGGGACAGATCAGACCAAGGCCCGTACAGCGGGCAGCGGCGAGGTGAACACCCTGATCGACCGGCTCGGACACTTCGACCAGGTCAAGACCCATCGGACAGCGGTCTTCCGCACGCAGGTTGTCCGGCTCCGCAACGCCGGCGCGGCGGCGATGGCCAGCGCCCGCTGGAAGCTCGGCCGGATCGACCCGGCCGACGTGACCAGTGTGTCCGAGCCGCGGGAGGTACGCGCCGACATCGTCCAGTGGATCCCACGCGGAGACATCATGGACGGCCCCCGCCCGCAACGGCAGCAGGAGCTCGAGCCGCGCACCGAGCACCGGCCGATCGCGTTGCCCGAAGGCTCGGTCGCGATTCGCGTCGCGCTGCACGGCGAGGGCGACGAGCGGCGGCACGAACTGCTCGAGAACCTGACCGCGCACCTGCGCCGGCCGGGCGTCCTCGGTGAGCGCGGCGTCGCGGAGTACGCGCCGCTGATCCAGGCCAACCTGAAGCCGACCGCGCTGCGGGCCAAGGCCGGTCGGCTGCTCGGCGAAGGCATCCAGCTGCAGCCCCTGGCCGAGCCGGGGAACGGCCGCTCGGTCGTCGAGGTCAGCGTGCATGCGACCGCAGTCGGCTGGGAGCTGCACGGTCCCGAGGTCGAGGGCCAGGAAGGCCGGGTCTGGCGCCGCCAGGAGGCGTACCGCGCCTCCAGCGCCGGCAACCGGCTGACGCCGCTGACCGCCAACGGCAGCGCCGACGGCGGTTTGGTCAGCGTCGGCGGTTCGGTCGGCGAGCAGGTCAAGGAGCAGTCGTCGGACGCCAACGGCACCCGGCTCGAGGGCAGCCGGTTCCTCGAGGGCGACATGGTCACGGTGCGGATCCCGCTCGTGTACGACGCCACCGTGACGACGTCCACGAACAAGGGCCGCGGCGAACCGATCGAGCGCAAGGCCACCCACCTGCCGAGCCTGGCCCGCGGTGAGATGTTCGTCCGGATGCTCAAACACCGCTACCTCGAGGTGCTGCAGCAGATGGAGAACGGCGCCTCGCTCGACGCCGCCCTCGCCGAGGCGCGACTACAGGCCGAGCCGGCCGACTTCGGGCCGCCGGACATCAGCGCGACCGAGTACGTCCAGGGCGAATCCGGTGCGGTCTTCCAGCCGTACCGACCGCTGGTCGACGCCCTCGCCAAGGCGAAGATCGAGCGCCGGGACATCGTGCTGCAGGTGCAGGAGGCCGACGGGACCCAGCGCACCTACAAGGCGCTGAAGACCGGCTCGATGGTCGGTCAGGGCGACGGCGGCTACGCCTCGGCGTTCGCGACGCTGCACCCGAACCTCGCGCTGATGGCCGAGGGACGCGTCGATCTGCGCGCGCTCTACAACACCTCCGAGCCGGGCGGCAGCTTCAGCGCCAAGGTCGCCGGTGCGCTCGAGCAGGCCGGCGTACCGCGGGAGGTGCTGAAGGGGCTCGACTACTCGACGGCCGCGCGGACGGTCGCACCGGCCGCCGGTCAAGGCGGACGGCCGATGGGCAGTGCCCCCGGCCGGCACATCTCCCCGACCGGCCACGGGCCGTCGCTGTCCGGGCCGTGAGGTCGATGATGGATGCGCTGGTTGCCGAACGAACGAAAGGGGCCCGATGGCCTTCGCGGTAGCGCGGACCCGGGACGAGGCGCGGCTGTACCTGGAGCTGCACCCGTGCCCGGACTGCGGATCGGTCGACGCGCCGTGGGAACAGGCACTGGTCGAGGTCGACGGCGAGATCGCGTCCAGCTACGCGGCGATCTGCCCGGGATGCTCGGCCGAGCGCGAGTACCTGTTCGGGGTGCCGGCGCGAGAGACCCCGGTGCGGGGCTGGCCGACGTTCGGCGGGCCGGAGCCGTCCGAAGTCCTCGACGCGGGTCAGTGGCTGGACGTCGCCGACACCGCGGCGTCGGCGGTCCCGGCAGATCGCGTCGAGGCCGATAGGGTGCTTGCGATCGCGGAGGCCGCGGTCGGCGAGGTGATCAAGTTCGTCCCGTCCGGCGCGGACGCCGTACCGGCGGACGAGTTCTGGACGCCGCAGGGACAGGCGGTGCTGGCTGCCGAGCCGGGACGGTTCCGGCTGGACCGGTTGCTGCTGGCTCGCGACACCTACGCGCGACTGCGCCGAGACATCGACCGAACAGGAGCGAGATAGCGGATGCTGACCGCCAGGAGTCTGTGGGAAGCCGAGACCTATGTGTCCCTCGAGATCGCGCAGCGCAGCGCGGACCAGGGGGACGCGGCACAGCCCGCGCCGCCGCTCGAGGTCGGGCAGAACGTCACCGAGGGCGTGGACGCCTGGATCTACGCGTCCCCGGTCGGCGACATCACGATCCCCTACTCGTCCGAGCGGTCCGCGACCACGGCCGGCGCGCACTTCGGGCTCGGCAGGTCGCAACTGATCGACGCCGCCGAGTGGGTCAAGGTCGCGCAACTGTACGGCGAGCGCGCGATCGAGGACCAGGTGTACTTCTCCGGCGAGCCCGAAGCACCGCAGGACCCCGAGTACCGGCAGCGGCGCCACCACGTCGAGCTCGGCTGGGAGCTCGCCGCCGAGGCGATCGTGCAGGCGATGGCGTTCCTGCCCGACGCCAGCGACCGCGTCCCCGAGGCGGAGATCTGGTCCGAGTTCGGCCGCTCGATCCTCGCCGACGACCCGCAGGCCGTCACCCGCGCAAGGCTCGAGGAGGACCTCGAGTACTACCGCGGCGTCCTCAAGGACTTCCGCGAGCTTCAGGGCCCCTCGGCCGGCTGATCCACCTCGATCCGGATCACCCGGCCGGCTGCGGAATCTCCGCGCCGTGTCCAGCGATTCCTGGGTGACGAACCCCACCGCCCAATGTTGACTGAATTGGTGGGATTCGCGGAACCGTGGTTGTTAGCCTCCCGTGAGCTGCCATCAACGGGAGAGCACGATGACGACCACCGCGAGCACGGGAGACACCCCGCGGGTTCGCGCACGCCGGGCGCTCGGACTCGCGGTGGGCATGGTGGCACCGGACGCGATCGTCCTCGAGAACGGCGCTCTGCGCTTGGGGCACTCCCGCGAACGGCTGGGCCGCAAAGCCCTCCGACGGCTCGAGCGCCGACTGGAGCGGCGGGCGGGAATCGTCGACGACGATCGGCTGATTGCCGAGGCGGTCGCGTTCGTCGGGGCCGAGGTCGATCGCGCGCGCGGCGGGAACGCGGTGGACGGCGCGACCGGCGGGCTGGACGCGTTACTGGACCTCCCCGGATTGCCCGCGCGCCAGCGGAGCGAAGGCAACGCCCTGTTGCGGGACCTGCTCGACGGGAACCGACTGGAGACTGATGCCGACCTCCGGCGACTGACCCGCGCACGAGCCCGCCAGGAGAGCTCCGGCCACCCGGCAACGGCAGACTTGGTTGCCGATACCAACGCTCTGATCGACGAAGCGGAGCGCATGACGACGCCCGCCCCCGCGGCACTTCGCAACCCGAGCAGCCCTCGCCCAGGCGTCGGCGGCCGAAACAACGCACCCGGAAATGGGTTCGCCAGGGCAGTCCATCGGCTGGTGGGCAAGTCGGCCGCTGACCAGGCCAAGCTGCAGGACGCCGCCGCCGCCGGTGAACGCGCGCGCCGTCTCCGGAACCGCGGGGTCGCGTGCCTCCGCATCGCGGAGCGCCACGAGCAGATCGCTGCCGCCTGCACCATCGCCGCCGAGCGTGCCCGCACCGCCGCGGAAGCAGCCCAGGCCCTGACAACGGGCGGCGATGCCGACATCGCGCGACGAGCAATCCAGGCGTACGAACGGGCCGACGCGGCCACGGTCCCGGCCAAGGACCTTCAGCACAACGGTCTGCCGTCAGGGCGGCTTCCACATCTGAGCGCGTTGTGTGCGGAGCTGAACGAGGCATCGGGTGAACCCGGACGGTTCACGCCGGATGCTCTGCATCGGACGCTGCGGGGCGAAAGCCGGCGGCTGCTGTCGCCGGACGGGTTGGTGCTGACGCCCGACAACGACCCGCGGGCGGGTGTGCGCGGCGTCCCGCAGCTCCACCTGGTGCTCGATCCGGGCGAGCTGCGCGAGGTGCTCGACAGTCCGGTGCAGATCGACGAGGCGCAAGTCGGACAGGTGGTCCAAGGCGGGTTCAGCTTTGCGACTGCGGCGTCCCGGGACGTCAATGTAGCCGCCGGCGCCAGCCTCGCGACCCTGTCCCACGCGCTGCCGGACGCAAGCCAGTTGCGAGCGGCCGCGATGTTCGTCTCGCCCGGAGCCGAGCTGGCGCAGGGACGCGGCCGGACGGTGAGCGGCGGAGCCACCGACTTCGCGCAGCCCGGCGCGGTCGAGGCGCTGCGCGGGGAGTTCCTGCGCTACCGCGCCGATCGCCCCCGGTGGATCTGGCGGATCCGGGAGTCGGCCACCGCCGACTGGTCAGAACCGAACGTCGTCGACACCGGTTCCGACCGTGACGCGACCGCGCTCGTCCTCGGGTTCGTCCACACCTACACGGTCCCGCCGCCGGCCGACACGACCAGCCTGGACGCGCTCGGCCTCGACGCGGAACGCCGTCCGACGATGCCCGAGCACATGGCCACCCGCGTCGACGGCCTCCACGATCTGTGCGATCGGACCGTGGCCGAACTCCGGCGAACCCTCGGGGCGCTCGACCGCGTCGGCCACGACCGGGTCCGCAGCCTGATCGTCGAGGACGGCATGATCCGGCTGGACCAGACGTCCCGGCCCCGGCGGAGTCTGGCGGCTGATCACGAACGACGGTCGGCCGGTGGCTTGGGCCCAACTGGAAACGACCGTCCAGCTGGAGTCCGCCGAGCTGACCCGCGACAGCTCACCGGACCACAAACTGGAGATCTGGAGGGTCAGCAACACCGGCGCGTCCGGCAGCCAGACCTTCAGCTCGAACCGCGCGCTCGGCGCCGGCCTGGCCTCGTCGCTCCAAGACCTGGGCTCGACCACCGCGGATCTCGGTCCCGCACTCCGCGCCGGCCGGAACACCAGTCGGGGACGACACTGCGTCGACCGGCGATCAGGGTACCCGGTGGAGCACCCAGCGAGTGGCGCCGACTGTCGGAGTCAAGGTGCAGCTGCGGCACCGGGTCACCATCCATCGCCTCGATCGCGCCGGCTCATTCACTGTCACGGGCGACGGCGACGCATATCTGCGGATGGCGGAGCGCGACGCGTTCCGCTACGGCCTGCCCGCCCCGAGCGAAGTGCTGATCCGGGACGGGGAGGGCGCCGTACAGCGTCGCGCCGACGGCCAGCTGCTCCTTCGCGGAGATCCGGTGCCGACCGACGTTCCGCTGCGGCTCCCGATCTGGCTCGGCAACGATCCGGCCCAACTGCGGTGCCGGGCCGGCGATGATCCGCGAGCTGTCCGGCGCCGATCAGGCGCTGCGCAGCTTCCTCGACCACCTGTCGCAGCAGGGCATGATCCCGGCACTCGACGAGCACGGCCTGCCACTGCCGGAAGACCTCGCCGGCAAAGACCCGGCCGTCGTCCTCAGCCGTACGGAGAACTGGCAGCGAGCCTGCGAGCAAATTGCCAGGCACCGGCTGGAGGCCGGGTACGACCACGCGGCGCAGGACCGGCTGACCTTCCAACTCACCCAGCACCGAACCGGCGGCCCGCCGCGGGTCAGGTCGTACCGGATCACGCTGGAGCAGCACTTCGACCGTGCGACGCCGATCGGTCTCGCGAACTACGACGCGGTCGTCAATGTCGATTTCGGCGTCAGTTCGTCAGGACGCACCACCACCCAGGCGCGGAGCCTGCCGTGGTCGGCCCGGCTGGGTCTCAGCGACGCACCCGCGGCCGGCCAGGCAGGCACCGCCCCGACGCTCGGCACCGCGATCGGCCGGTCCTCGCGGGGACGCTCCCTCGGATCGTCGTCCAGCCGCGGCGCGTACCGGATGGCGGTCGCCGAGTCGGCGTCGCGCGCTGCGGTGTTCGACATCCCGCACACGATCAGGATCACTGAGCTCACGGCCGACGGGGCGGTACCGGTGGCGTCGTCCGAGGGCAGTGCACAGGTCTGGCTCGACGGCGACTTCTGCCGCGACGCCACCGAGTCCACGGTCGCCGTCCGCGGCCCGGTCGAGCCCGGCCTGTTGCAGACAGCAACGATCCACCAGATCGACGTCCGGGACCCGATCGACCAGTTGACAGCGGCCGCCCCGGCGCTCGGCCACCACAACAGCGCCGCCCTGCACCACCTCAATGCGTTCCTCGCGCCGCGAAACCTGATGACCCACCCGGAGCTGCTCACCACCGAGTACCGCACCAGCCTCGCAGTCGGTCCGGTGCCCGCGGGTCCGTTGACCGAACTCCGGCAACGCGCCCTCACCCCACAGCCGGGCACGCTCGCTCTCACCACCCGGATCGAGAACCTCCGGTACGTCGGTTCCGGCCCGGTCACGCTCTCCGAGCTGAACGTGACGTTCGCAACCACAGGCACCACCGCGAGCAGGTCGGCCGCCACGACCGCTGGATTCAGCGCCGGCTACGGCCTGGTGTCGGCGGACGGGCCGTCGTACGACGTCTCGCACGGGTCGGCTCGGACGACCAGCGCCTCGTCGAGCACCACCGTGTCGAAAACGTCCGGTGTCGAACGGACACTGATCCGCGACGGGCAGCACTACCAGTTCTGGGGCGATCTCGTCCTCGAGGCCAGGCTTCGGCTCGGCACCGCACACGATGTCCCGCTCGACAACGGCGCCGTGGTCCTGACCCTGCCTGAGAGCGAGGCGCTCCTGTCGTACGGGCGAGGCGCCCTGGACCTCCCCTTGCACCAAGTGTCCGATGCGGTCGAGCGACTCCTCAACGGGAACCTCGAACTGCCCCGCCGCACCATGACCGCGCTGCTGCTCCGCTACCAGATCGACAAGCAGGGCGCCACCGACAGCCTGGCCGCCCGGCACACCGACGAGGTAATCGTAGCCGCGCTGCAGAAGACCTTCGGATTCGCGAAGAAGTCGGCTCCGGCACTCGACGCCGTGCTCCGTAGTGCGGAAGACCTCGCACAGCTGCGGGTCCGGACGCAGCTCCCGCGGCACTACGACCGGACCATGGGCGCCGCGCAGATCGACACGGCCGCGTTCCGGGACTCCGACGGCAACGGCACCGACCTGTTCCGCGAGATCCGTGCAGCCGTCGCGGACCACTCTCGGCGGGCCTTGAACGACCCGGTGCTGATCGACGCGCTGCGCGGCAACTTCGCCGAACCGCGGTGGCGCAACCAGATGGACAACATGCTGGACCCCGGCGGCTTCGTCGACGAACTCCCGGTCCGCGGCGGAGCGGGCAGCCGCAAGCTCAAGCTCCGGGTACGACTCAGGTTCACCGGCGGACCGACCACGGATCTCGGCGGCACGCAGGACGTCACCGGCAATGGTTTCGGCCTCGTCCAGCTGTGGACGTTCCGCGAGCGAGGCCGCAGCGTCAGCCGGAGCACGTCGTACGGCACTTCGCTGAACGGCACGGCCACTGACGGGATCCCGGTGGGCTCCGGAATCGGCGCGGAGCTGAGTACGTCGACGACCGCTTCCAGCAGCGAGATCAACACCCGGATCACTGCCGGTCTTGCCCTGAAGACAGCGCGCATCGAGCGCGACTGCCGGGTCGAGATCGAGGTCGAGGACTCGGCGGAACCCGGTGTGACGACGCGTCGCGTCGTCACGGGCCGGCTGACTCTCGCGGTCCCCGCGTCCGTGCTCGACTCGGCTCCGCCACAGCTCGGCCCGGAGGACCATCGCACCGTCGTACTGCCCGACCGCTATCTTCCCGAAGCCACCCTGCCCTACCTGACCGGCACTGCGGAGGACAACACCCTCTTCGCGGCCGCCTGTGCGCGGCTTCGCAGGCGGGATCTGCTGACGCCCGACGGCGTTCGGATGCACGCCACGACTCTGGAGTCGCAGTTCGGCGCCGCGAACCGGCTGACCGAGTTCCAGGAGATCGCCGGCGAGTCGGGACACGAGCTCGTCCCGCTCCCGGTGCCCGGGAAACCCACCAAGGTGGTCGTCGTCCGGGTGCGCGCCGAGATCTCCGGCCTGGAGCTCGTGTCCGATCCCGACCCGGACTCGGCAATTCAGCTCGGTGAGAACACCCGTGCGATCAACGTCAGCCAGCTGACCGCACGCAGCAACCGGCTGCTGCCGGGCTCGCGGACGGTGAGCAGCGGCACGCCAGGCGGCGAGCTCAGCACGAGCCTGTCCAGCAGCGGCCGGGTCAGTCAGCAGGACACCGGCACGGTCGGCGCGCGCCACGAGACCGGGGTCTACGAGTCCAGCCAGTTCGTCACGGTCAAGGTGCGGGTCGACTACCACCTGGATTTCGAGCGTCTCCGGCTCGGTCGGCGCCTGCGTCCCAAGGTCGAACGCTCGGACACCGTACGCCGTGCGGCGGTGGGCGAGGGGTACGTCACGATGTACCGGCACGAGTACGCCAGGATGCAGGAGCAGATGGAATCCGGGCGGACCGCCGGTCCTCGACCGGCCGATGGACCTACCGTGCAGGAGACGGTCGACGCGGACGAGCGGCACCCCTATCAACCGTTGATCAACGCACTGGAGCGGGCACGACGCGAGGACGTCAACGTGCGGCTCGTGATCCGGAAGCCGAACGGTCGGCGGTCCACCGTTGTCGCCCGGCCTGACGGCACCATGACCGGCCGGAACGACGGCGGTTTCGCGGCCGCGTTCGCCACACTGCATCCGAGGCTGGCGCTGCTCGCCGAGGGCCGCGTCGACCTCCGTGCGCTGCACTCCGCCCAGACGTCCCAGCGGTTCACCAGCGTGGTCGTCGATGCCCTGCAACAACAAGGCATCCCGGCGGCCGCCCTCACCGCAATGGATGCCCGAACGAGCGGCCCCCGCTCGTCGGACACTCCGGCGTACCGAAGCCGTAACAGCCATCAGGCCACCGGGACGGCGATCGAATGAACGACTACGACCCGCCGTACGCGATCGCTCGCACCACCACCGAAGTGGAGCTTTACCTCGACCTCACCGTGTGCGCCCGGTGCGGCTCGGACCAGACAACCTGGACACACGACATCCAGGCCGAAACACTGCGGTCTGCCGGTTCGTGCTCGCGGTGCGGCGCAGACCGGGAATGCCTGTTCTCGCTGCCGCGCCGCGGACCGCTCGACACCGAGGGAACGTTCGGCGGGCCGGAGCCGTCGGAGCTGATCGATGCCGGGCAGTGGCTCGCGGTGGCCGACGAGATCGCCCGTGGGGTCGCGGCCGGTGCCCGGTCCGAGCAGGCGCAGGCGGCGATGGCTTACGCGCACCGAGCAGTGCTGGAAGTGCTGAAGTTCGTCCAGCCGGGCGCTGACGCCGTACCCGGCGACGCCTTTTGGACCGACGCCGGGCGGACCGAGCGGGATCGCGATCCGGGCCGGTTCCGGGTGGACCGTCTGCTGGCGATCCGGGACAGCTACTCCGACTGATCGACCTCGATCCGGACCGCGCGGGCGTCGGCACCAGCCTGCTCCAGGACCTTCTGCTTCGGGTCCGGTACGCCGAGGAACGGCGGCCGGACCAGTGCGGCGAGGTCCTTCAGGCGCGGATCGTCGAGCACCGTGTCGACCGCGCGCCGGTCGCCCCCGCACACCAGGACATCGAGACGCGCCGGCGCCAGGATCCGTGCGGCGACCTCGGTGGCCGCGGCGAATGCCTCGCGCGCCTGGTTGTCCCGGCGGCGCGCGTACCGCTGCTGCGACCAGCCGCCCGCCTTGGTCGTCCCCTGCACATGGCGGGATCCGACCTTCGAGTCGATCAGCTTGCCCCCGGTAAACACGCCGGCGCCGTACCCGCCCCGGCGGACCAGCAGGACACCGAGCCGGCGTTCGGTCAGCACATGTGCGACGAGCCCCTCGCGGGTCAACTCCGCGAGGGGCTCGAAAGGCACGGTCACGACGGCCGACGAACCGTCCTCGGCCGACAGCGTGACACTCGTCGGCGTCACGTCGTACGTGACCTCGCCGTGCCGCTCACCGAAACCGGTCAGCCACCGGTCCAGGCGCTCCGGCGCGACGAAAACGGTACGGCGACTCACACGTTGAAGCCGAGGGCGCGCAGCTGCTCGCGGCCGTCGTCGGTGATCTTCTCCGGACCCCACGGCGGCATCCAGACCCAGTTGATCCGGAAGTCGTTCACGAGCCCGTCCAGCGCCATCCGGGTCTGGTCCTCGATCACGTCGGTCAGCGGGCAGGCCGCGGACGTCAGCGTCATGTCGATGATCGCCGTACTGGTGTCGTCGACGGTGATCCCGTAGACCAGGCCGAGGTCCACGACGTTGATCCCCAGCTCGGGGTCGACGACGTCCTTCAGGGCCTCGTTGACGTCGTCCACCTTCGGCGGGGCCGTCCCTGTCTGCGCCGCCTCGAGGTCGACCTCCGGCAGCTCGATCTTCTCGTCGGTCCGGTCAGGCATTCTTGACTCCTTCGTTGGCTGCGAGCGCCTGGGCGGTGGCGTCCCGCCAGGCCGACCAGCCCAGCAGGGCGCACTTCACCCGGGCCGGGAACTGCGCGACGCCCGCGAACGCGACGCCGTCCTCGAGAACTTCTTCGTCCGGTTCCACACTCCCCCGGCCCTGCATCAGCTCGAGGAACTTCTCGTACGTCGCCATCGCCTCGGACACCGGCTTGCCGATCACCAGGTCGGTCATCACCGAGGTGGCGGCCTGGCTGATCGAGCAGCCGACGCTGTCGTGGGTGACGCCCTTGACGGTGTCGCCGTCCAGCTCGACCCGGAGCGTGACCTCGTCCCCGCAGGACGGGTTCACGTGGTGCACCTCCACGTCGTACGGCTCCGCGAGGCCCTTGTGGTGCGGGCTGCGGTAGTGGTCCAGGATGATCTCCTGGTACAGGTTGTCGAGCTGCATATCAATCCACCTTGAAGAACGATCGGACGAATCCCAGGCCGTCGACGAGCGCGTCGATCTCCTGAGGCGTCGTGTACAGGTAGAAAGACGCTCTGGTGGACGATTGCATTCCGAACCGCTCGTGCACCGGCCGCGCGCAGTGGTGGCCGGCGCGGACCGCGATCCCCCGGGTGTCCAGGACGGTCGAAACGTCGTGCGGGTGGACGCCTTCGAGCGCGAAGCTGATCGCGCCGCCGTGGTCGGTCGCGTCGGTCGGCCCGAGCAGCGTCAGCCCCGGAACGGTCTTCAGCCCTTCGAGCGCGTACTCGACGACAGCGTGCTCGTGCGCGGCGATCTTGTCCATGCCGATCCCGGACAGGTACTCCAGCGCCGCACCGAGGCCGACCGCCTGCGCGATCGGCGGCGTCCCCGCCTCGAACCGGGCCGGCGGCGGCGCGTACGTCGAACCGGTCATCCGGACGACCTCGATCATCTCGCCCCCGCCCAGGAACGGCGGCAGCGAGGCGAGCAGGTCGTAACGGCCCCAGAGCACGCCGATACCGGTCGGGCCGACGGCCTTGTGACCGGTGAAGGCCAGCATGTCCGCGCCCAGCGACGACACGTCGACGGGGAACTGCGGCACCGCCTGCGACGCGTCCACGACCACGGTCGCGCCGACCGCGTGCGCCTTGGCGGCGATGTCGCTGATCGGGTTGATCGTGCCGAGCGCGTTCGACACCCAGGCCAGCGAGACGACCTTGGTGTTCTCGGTCAGCAGCTCCTCGATGTTGCTGAGGTCGAGCCGCCCGTCCTCGGTCACGCCGAACCACTTCAGCGTCGCGCCGGTCCGCTCGCAGACCAGCTGCCAGGGGACGATGTTGCTGTGGTGCTCCATCTCGGAGATCACCACGACGTCCCCGGGCTTCAGCGACGCGCCGAGCGTGTTCGCGGCCAGGTTGAGCGCCTCGGAGGCGTTCTTGGTGAAGACGATCTCGTCCCGGCTCGGGGCGCCGATGAACGACGCCACGATGTCGCGAGCCCCCTCGTACGCCGCGGTGGCCTCGGCGCCGAGCTGGTGCATGGCGCGGGCGACGTTCGCGTTGTGCTCGAGGTAGTGCTGCTCGATCGCCGACACCACCTGGCGCGGCTTCTGCGACGAGTTCGCCGAGTCCAGGTAGACCAGCGGGAAACCGCCCGCGAGTTCGCGGGACAGGATCGGGAAGTCCGCCCGGACCGACTGCAGGTCCAGCGGACTGCCAAAGGTCCGGGCGTCGGTCACTTCGCGCCTGCCTTCAGGAACCTCTCGTAGCCGTTCGCCTCGAGCTCTTCGGCCAGCTCCGGGCCGCCTTCCTCGGCGACCTTGCCGTCGACGAACACGTGCACGAAGTCCGGCTTGATGTAGCGCAGGATCCGCGTGTAGTGGGTGATCAGCAGGACACCCTTGTCGCCCTGGGAGGCGAACCGGTTGACGCCCTCGGAAACGATCTTCAGCGCGTCGATGTCGAGGCCGGAGTCGGTCTCGTCGAGGATCGCGATCTTCGGGTTCAGCAGCTCGAGCTGGACGATCTCGTGCCGCTTCTTCTCACCGCCGGAGAAGCCCTCGTTGACGTTGCGCTGCGCGAACTCGGGGTCCATCTGCAGCTCGGCCAGCGCGGTGTTCACGTCCTTGACCCAGGTCCGCAGCTTCGGCGCCTCGCCGTCGATGGCGGTCTTCGCGGTCCGCAGGAAGTTCGCCACCGAGACGCCCGGGACCTCGACCGGGTACTGCATGGCGAGGAACAGGCCCGCCCGGGCGCGCTCGTCGACGGACATGTCCAGCACGTCCTCGCCGTCCAGCGTCACCGAACCGCCGGTGATGTTGTACTTCGGGTGCCCGGCGATCGAGTACGCCAGTGTCGACTTGCCGGAGCCGTTCGGGCCCATGATCGCGTGCGTCTGACCACCGGCGATGGTCAGGTTGACGCCGCGCAGGATCTGCTTCGGGCCGGCTTCGGTGTCGACCGACACCTGCAGGTCGCGAATCTCGAGTGTCGCCATGAGGGTTTCTCTATCTCCGTCGGTTGTTACAGGGAAGCTTGGTTGATGGGGTTCTTCACGTCGACGAGTACGTCGTCGCCGTCGAGCCGGACCGGGTAGATCGGCACCGGATCGTAGGCCGGCAGGCTGGTCGGTTCACCGGTGCGCAGGTCGAACCGCGACCCGTGCAGCCAGCACTCGATCTCACACCCGCCGACATCGCCCTCGGACAGCTGGATCTGGGCGTGCGAACACTCGTCGCGCACCGCGAAGAACTGTCCTTCGCTCTTCACCACCGCGATCTCGACGCCGCCGACCTCGACCGGGACCACGCCCTCGTCGGGGACGTCGGCGGCGGCGCAGGCGCGCTCGAAGGTGTCGCTCATCGCCCGGTGGCCGCCTTGGCGGCTTCGCTCAGCTCGGCGGTGCGGGCGAGCTTCTCCTCGATCACGTCGTGCAGCCGGTCGGTCACCTCGTCGACACCGATCTTGCCGATGATGTCGTTGAAGAACCCGGCCACCACCAGGCGCCGGGCGGCGTCCTCGGGGATGCCGCGGGCCTGCAGGTAGAACAGCTGCTCGTCGTCGAACCGGCCGGTCGCGGAGGCGTGCCCGGCGCCCTCGATCTCGCCGGTCTCGATCTCCAGGTTCGGCACCGAGTCGGCGCGGGCGCCGTCGGTGAGCACCAGGTTCCGGTTCAGCTCGAAGGTGTCCGTGCCCTCAGCCGCGGCCCGGATCAGCACGTCGCCGATCCACACCGAGCGGGCGTTGTCACCGGCCAGCGCACCCTTGTAGAGCACGTTGCTCTTGCAGTGCGTGGCCTCGTGGTCGACGAACAGCCGGTGCTCGTGGTGCTGGCCGGACTCGGCGAAGTACACGCCGACCAGGTCGGCGTCGCCACCCGGACCGGCGTACCGGACGTTGGTGCCGACCCGGACGATCTTGCCGCCGAGGGTGACCGCGACGTGGTGCAGCCGGGCGTCCCGGCCGATCAGCGCGTCGTGCTGGGACAGGTGGATCGACTCGTGGTCACCCTGCTGGATCGCGACGACCCGCAGCTCGGCGCCGTCGCCGACCGTGATCTCGACGTTGCTGCTCAGCTCACCGGCGCCGGTGTGGTCGACGATCACGATCGACTTGCTGTGCCGGCCGGCGTCCACGATCAGGTGGCTGAAGCCGCGGGCACCCAGGCTCGCGACGTTCACGTGCACCGGCTCGGTCAGCTCGGCCTCGACCGGGATCCGCACCGCCAGCGCCTCCGGTGCGTGCTTCCACGCGACGGCGGCGCTGCGGTCCTGCGGCGTACCGACCTTGAGCGCGTCGGCGGCGACCGTCTCGATCACCACGCCGTCCGGGCCGGAGGCGTCGATCTTCGGCGTCTCGGTGCCGGGCGCGTCCTCGAACAGCGCCTTCAGCTGCTTGACCGGCGTGAACCGCCATTCCTCCTCGCGCCCGTTCGGCACCGCGAAGTCGGCCACGTCATACGACGTCGGCCGCTCACTGCGGGCCTGCAGCGGCACCGGGGAGCCCGGTCCGTGCGAGTGCGCCTTGTTGCCGGTGGCAACAAGAGTTTCCGTCGCGGACATCAGCCGACGGCCCCTTCCATCTGCAGCTCGATCAGTCGGTTCAGTTCCAGCGCGTACTCCATCGGGAGTTCGCGGGCGATCGGCTCGATGAAGCCGCGGACGATCATCGCCATCGCCTCGTCCTCGGCCAGGCCCCGGCTCATCAGGTAGAAGAGCTGGTCGTCGCTGACCTTGGACACGGTCGCCTCGTGTCCCATCGCCACGTCGTCCTCGCGGACGTCGACGTACGGGTAGGTGTCCGAACGGCTGATGGTGTCGACCAGCAGCGCGTCACAGCGCACCGTGGACTTGCTGTGGTGCGAACCCGGCGCCACCTCGACCAGACCGCGGTACGACGTCCGGCCGCCACCGCGGGCCACCGACTTCGACACGATCGAGCTCGACGTGTACGGCGCGTTGTGCACCATCTTCGACCCGGCGTCCTGGTGCTGGCCCTCGCCGGCGAACGCGACCGACAGGGTCTCGCCCTTGGCGTGCTCGCCCATCAGGTAGACGGCCGGGTACTTCATCGTCACCTTGGAGCCGATGTTGCCGTCGATCCACTCCATCGTCGCGCCCTCTTCGCAGGTGGCGCGCTTGGTGACCAGGTTGTAGACGTTGTTCGACCAGTTCTGGATCGTCGTGTAGCGGCAGCGGGCGCCCTTCTTCACGATGATCTCGACGACCGCCGAGTGCAGCGAGTCGGACTTGTAGATCGGCGCCGTACAGCCCTCGACGTAGTGCACGTAGGCACCCTCGTCGACGATGATCAGGGTCCGCTCGAACTGGCCCATGTTCTCGGTGTTGATCCGGAAGTAGGCCTGCAGCGGGATGTCCACCTTGACGCCCTTGGGCACGTAGATGAACGAGCCGCCCGACCAGACCGCGGTGTTCAGCGAGGCGAACTTGTTGTCGCCCACCGGGATCACCGAGCCGAAGTACTCCTTGAACAGCTCCGGGTGTTCCTTGAGGCCGGTGTCGGTGTCCAGGAAGATGACGCCCTGGGCCTCCAGGTCCTCACGGATCTGGTGGTAGACCACCTCGGACTCGTACTGCGCGGCGACACCGGCGACCAGGCGCTGCTTCTCCGCCTCCGGGATACCCAGCTTGTCGTAGGTCGCCTTGATGTCCGGCGGCAGCTCCTCCCACGAGGTGGCCTGCTTCTCGGTGGACCGGACGAAGTACTTGATGTTGTCGAAGTCGATCCCCGACAGGTCCGCCCCCCAGGACGGCATCGGCTTGCGGCCGAAGAGCTTCAGGCCCTTCAGGCGCAGCTCGAGCATCCAGTCCGGCTCGTTCTTGAGGGCCGAGATGCCGCGCACCACGTCCTCGTTCAAGCCGCGCTGGGCGACCGCGCCGGCCGCGTCGGAGTCGGCCCATCCGTACTGGTAGTTGCCGAGGCCTTCCAGTTCGGGGTGAGCGGTTTGCGTCATCGCGTAGTCCTCGCAGATTCGCCGTCGATTACAGGGGTAGCGGGGGTCGCACCCGGGATATGCGTCGTACAGACACCGTCGCCGTGGGCGATGGTGGCCAGGCGCTGCACGTGCTGGCCGAGGAGTCTCGAGAACACCTCGGTCTCGGCTTCGCACAGCTGGGGGAACTGCTCGGCCACGTGCGCGACCGGGCAGTGGTGCTGGCAGAGCTGGGCGCCCTGGCCCGCCTCCGCCGTCGAGGCGGCGTACCCGTCGGCCGTCAGAGCCTGCGCGAGCACCTCCGCCTTCTGGTCCTCGGGAGCCTGCGCCAGCAGCTCCCGGTAGCGCTCTTCCACGTCCGCGACCCGGCGCCGGGCGAACTCCGTGATCGCGTCGTCACCGCCTGCTTCGGCGATGAACCGCAACGCAGTGGCCGCCAGGTCGTCGTACGCCTGGTGGAACGCGTGCCGGCCGGCGTCGGTCAGCACGAACACCTTCGCGGGACGGCCGCGGCCGCGCGGGCCGTAGACACGCTCCTCACGGGCTTCCACCAAACCCTCGTCGAGCAGGTGGTCCAGGTGCCGGCGTACCGCCGCCGGGGTGAGCTCGAGCCGCTCGGCCAGCACCGCGGCGCTGGACGGACCGTTGGTCAGGATCGAGCGTGCGACCCGGTCCCGAGTGGACTCGTCCCGCGCGGCGCCACTGACGGCTCCGGTGGTCGCAGGATTTTTCACAACATCAGTGTCGCGTAATTCCCGAGGGCCTTCAAATAAGGCTCCCCTTACCGGATGCCGGGCTCACGCGGGGGCCGAAGGCCAGGCGTGAGCGAGGTCACTTCGGTCCACTCTCTATGCTGCCGTTGTGCCAGTCGCGGTGGAGATCGACAACCTCGTCGTGCGGTACGGCGAGAAAACCGCGGTCGACGGTCTCAGTCTCACCGTAGCCGCCGGCGCTGTGACGGCCGTGCTCGGGCCCAACGGTGCCGGCAAGACCACGACCGTCGAGACCTGCGAGGGCTTCCGACGCCCGGAATCCGGCCGCGTCCGGGTCCTCGGACTCGACCCGCTCGCCGACCACGACGAACTGATGCCGCGGATCGGCGTGATGCTCCAGGAGGGCGGCGCCTGGTCCGGCGTCCGCGCGGTCGAGATGCTGAGGTACGTCGCGACGCTGCACAGCCACCCGCTCGACGTTCCCGCGCTGGTGGAGCGCCTCGACCTCGGCAGTTGCGGGCGGACGCCGTACCGCCGGTTGTCGGGCGGGCAGAAGCAGCGGCTGTCGTTCGCGCTCGCGATCGTCGGCCGACCGGAGATCGCCTTCCTCGACGAGCCCACCACTGGGCTCGACCCGCACGGCCGCCGGGAGATCTGGCAACTGATCCGCGACCTGCGCGACGACGGCGTCACCGTGGTCCTGACCACGCACGCGATGGACGAGGCCGAGCAACTGTCCGACCAGGTGCACGTGGTGTCCGCCGGCCAGGTCATCGCCTCCGGCACCCCCGACGCCCTCACCCAGCACCACACCAAGTCCCTCGAGGACGTCTTCCTGGAACTCACCACCCCCAAAGGCAAGCCATGACCACTTATGCCCCACAGCCCGGCAGCGCGCCGTGGACGCGGAAGGTGACTGCGCACACACGGATGGAGTTCAAGCTCCTGGTGCGCAACGGCGAGCAGTTGCTGCTGGCCCTGGTGATTCCGCTCGGTCTGCTCCTGCTGCTCGGCGGCACCGGCCTCGGCGAACGGCTCCCGCTCGGCAGCGGCCGGCCGATCGACGAGGCGGTCCCGCGGGTGCTCGCGCTGGCGGTGCTGTCGTCCTCGTTCACGTCGCTCGCGATCGCGACCGGCTTCGAGCGCCGGTACGGCGTGATCAAGCGGCTCGGCGCCTCTCCGCTGTCCCGGACCGGCCTGCTCGCCGGGAAGATCGGGGCGGTCCTGATCGTGCAGGCGATCCAGCTCGCGGTCCTGATCGGCACCGGGTTCGCCCTCGGGTGGAAGCCGGTCGGCGGTGTCACCGCAGCCTTCGGCGTCCTGCTGACGATCCTGTGCGGTACGGCGGCCTTCGCGTCACTGGGCTTGCTGATGGCCGGCGTACTGCGCGCCGAGGCGACGCTGGCCGCAGCGAACCTGCTGTACCTGCTGCTGCTCGTGGGCGGCGCGGTGATGACACCGGTCGCCGAGTACCCCGAAGGAATGCAGGGCATCGTCCGCCTGCTGCCGAGCGCCGCGCTGGCCAACGGCATCGCGAACTCCACCGTCGAGGGCGTCATCCCCTGGGCCGCCGCCCTCTCCCTGGCGCTGTGGGCCGCAGTACTCGGATACCTGGTGTCCCGGACCTTCAAATGGGACTGAGCTTTAGAGTGTGCGCGTGATGACGACGGAGACCCCGCCCCAAGACACCCAGCCGGTGAGTGGATTCTGGCGACTGGTGCCCGACCCGAGCCTGGACGTGGTCCGGCGCTGGGGCTGGGCGTCGGTGGCGGTGAACATCGGCATCGTGGTGACCGGTGGACTGGTCCGGCTGACCGGCTCGGGACTCGGCTGCCCGACCTGGCCGTCGTGCACCGACGACTCCTACGTTCCGCACGCCGCGCTCGGCATTCACGGTGCGATCGAGTTCACCAACCGGATGCTCGGCTTCGTGGTCGCGATCGTGGCGATCCTCACCTGGCTGGTCGTGATGCGCTACCGCCCGGTCCGGCGGGACCTGCGCCGGCTGGCGACCGCGGCCGCGCTGGGCGTCCCGCTGCAGGGTGTGATCGGCGGCATCAGTGTGCTGACCGGCCTGAACCCGTGGATCGTCTCGGCGCACTTCCTGGTCTCGCCGATCATCATCACGCTGACGGTCTCGATGGTGCGCCGGTCGCGCACCAGCCCGTACCCGCACACTCCCCCGGTCGTCCGCGCCCTGGCCACGGCGAGCGTCGTCGCAGTCTGGCTGTCGGTTGCCCTCGGCACCGTTGTCACCGGCGCCGGTCCGCACTCCGGCGACCCGGAGACCGGCCGCAACGGGTTCGACCCCGAGCTGGTCAGCCAGTTGCACGCGGACGTCGTGTTCGGCCTGCTCGGCATCACGATCGCGCTGGTGATCGCGACCCGCGTCACCGCCACCTCACGGACCTTGCGCAAACTCGCCGCCTGGCTGCTCGCGGTCGAGTTCATGCAGGGCGCCGTCGGATTCACGCAGTACTTCACCGGCCTGCCGTGGGGCCTGGTCCTGGTCCACATGTTCCTGGCCGGGCTGCTGATCGCGCTCGTCACCGCCGTGTACGGCGAGCGCGGGACACCCGCCACCTGACGGGCGTCCCGCGCGCACCTTTCAGTACCCGGTCACAAACCTGACTCAGTACCTGACCCAGCACCTGACTCAGTACCTGACTTTGTAGACAGCTCCTGTCCCGAAGACCGGCGCGGAGACGTACAGCCCGCCCCACCGGTCGAACGCCGTACCTCCCGGCTGGACAAGCTGGTTCCGCACCAATTCACGCTTGAACCCGGCCTTGTGGTGCTTGCCCGGGTACTGCAGGAACAGCCCGCCCTTGGTCGGCCCGTTGATCTCCATCTTCAACCAGCTGGCCTTGTCGAGCTCGACGACCGAGAGCACGCCGCGCGGACCACCGGCCAGGTCGACAAGCGAGGTGTACCCGTCGGCGTACCGCTGGCACTTGCCCTTGTACGGCCGCACCGGGTCACACACCGCGCCCACCGAACCCGGCTTGATCCGCCAGATCTGCGACGTTCCCGGCGTGGCCGGCGCACCCCGAAGCTCACCGACGTACCAGTAGCCGTCCGAGCCGACCGTGACCGACGTGGCGACGGCCTCGGAGGGCATCCTCGAACCGGCCGGCGGCAGCCCGAAGGACGGCGGAATGCCGGTCGGAACCTTGACCACGCGCGGCTTCAACCGGGCGACGGTCTTGATGTGACCGTTCGGCCATACCCGCAGCAGGTCGTTGTTCGCGGCGTCGGCCACCAGGACCGTCCCGTCGTTCAGCGCCGCCACACCGAACGGGTTCGACTCGGTCGGCGAGTCGGCCAGGTTGAACGGATCGGGGTCCTTGGCCTGGTACTTCGCGATGTCGGCCACCTTCACCGGCGACTTGCCCGGACGCAGCCGGTACAGGGTCGCGCTTCCTGGCGGGAGTGGCTGACCCGGTTCACCCCCGGCTCCGGTCAGCGCGTACGTCGTCCCCCACTTGTTGGTGTCGATCGCCGGCGGGAATCCGCCCGGTACCTGGCCGAGCTTCACCGTCTTCCGGCCGGTGGTCGCGTACACCGAACCGTCGGTCACGCTGTAGATGACCAGATTCTTGTACGTCGAGACTCCGCGCGGGCCGTTCAGCTTCGAAGCGACCGGCTTGAGACTTGAGTGTTGCTTTCCGTGGGCATCGGCTTGGGTCGTGACCAGTGCCGATGCGGTCAGGGCGAGTGCCGCGACCGCGGCCAAACGTGTTCGTGCCCCCATGTGCTGCCCCCTGCTCTGTGCCTCCCCAGGCGTGGATCCCCCTCCACAGGCAGGACCCCATCGGACCATCAGATCACGATTTGGTCAACGGGGAAGCATTCGGTGCCTGTGGAGCGACGCTCAGTGCAGTAGCGGATCGATGGCAGCAGCAATGAACAGCAGCGCCAAGTAGATGTTCGAGAAGTGGAACAACCGCATCGGCCGCAGCGCAGCACCGTCGGCGCCGGTGTGGGCCCGGAGCAACAACCGTCGCGCCTCGCGGAGGAAGACGAATCCGAGCGCGGCCGCGGCCAGTGGGTACACGAACCCGGTGTGCGCGATCGGCCACAGCGCGAGCGACGTGCCCACCATCAGGACCGAGTACGCCATGATCTGGCGCGCGGTCTGCACCGGGGTCGCGACCACGGGGAGCATCGGCACGTCCACCGACGCGTAGTCCTCGCGGTACCGCATCGCGAGCGACCAGGTGTGCGGCGGGGTCCAGAAGAACACCACCAGGAACAGCACGAACGGCGTCCAGGCCAGCTTGCCGGTGACCGCGGTCCAGCCGATCACGGTCGGGAAGCAGCCGGCGATGCCGCCCCAGACGATGTTCTGCACGGTCCGGCGCTTGAGCACCATCGTGTAGCCGAAGACGTAGAACAGGTTCGCGGCGAGCGCCAGGCCGGACGAGAGCCAGTTCACGAAGAAACCGAGCTCGAGGGTGGCGAGCACCCCGAGGACGATGCCGAAGATCGTCGCCGATCGCGGGCTGACCGCATGCCGCGGCAGCGGCCGCCGCCGGGTCCGGCGCATCTGCTCGTCGATGTCGCGGTCGAAGACGCAGTTGATCGTGTTCGCGCTGCCGGAGGCCAGGATGCCGCCGATCAGCGTGGCGACGACCACCTTCAGGCCGGGCACACCGCCGGCCGCCAGGAACATCACCGGCACGGTGGTGATCAGCAGCAGCTCGATGATGCGCGGCTTGGTCAGACCGACGTACGCCTTCACCACGTCGCGCACCGACGGACGCACCGTTGCTGATACAGCGGGAGCGTCCGGCAGCGGCGTCGGGTACGACGTCGTCGCGGCGGGACGCGGGTCGACGGCCGTCACGAACACCTCGAACAATCTGGGTTGACGCCGGCACACCGGCGCTGACGATTCAGCAGTCTACGACGCCCCGTAGGAGAGTCCTGCCACCCCCCTCTCCTCCCGGGCGCGGGCGCGCGCACCGCCGCGAGGTGTCCGAAAGAAATTCAGCTGGGAACAGCAGAGCCCGGTGAGCTGTTGACATACAGATGAGAGGTGCGCAAGGGCGGGGCACGCTCACAGTAGGCTCGTCCTGGAGCGACATCGGAAGACCATCGAGAGGAGCGCCGCCGGCGTGACGGAGAAGACCAGCCCAAAGCTTGAATGGACCGAGCTCGACCAGCGCGCGGTCGACACCGTGCGGGTGCTCGCGATGGACGCGGTCGAGAAGGTGGGGAACGGCCATCCCGGTACGGCGATGAGCCTGGCACCGGCGGCGTATCTGCTGTTCCAGAAGGTCATGCGGCACAACCCGGCAGACCCGCACTGGGCCGGCCGCGACCGGTTCGTACTGTCGGCCGGTCACTCCAGCCTGACCCTCTACATCCAGCTCTACCTGGCCGGCTTCGGCCTCGAGCTCGACGACCTGAAGTCGCTGCGCACGTGGGGCAGCAAGACCCCCGGCCACCCGGAGTACCGGCACACCGCCGGCGTGGAGACCACCACCGGCCCGCTCGGTCAGGGCGTCGGCAACGCGGTCGGGATGGCGATGGCGGCCCGCCGTGAGCGCGGTTTGCTCGACCCCGACGCGCCGAAGGGCGAGAGCCTGTTCGACCACCAGGTCTACGTGATCGCCTCCGACGGTGACATCGAGGAAGGTGTCGCGTCCGAGGCCTCGTCGCTGGCCGGCCACCAGAAGCTCGGCAACCTGACCGTCATCTACGACGCGAACAAGATCTCGATCGAGGACAACACCGACGTCGCACTGTCCGAGGACGTCGCCGCCCGCTATGCGGCGTACGGCTGGCACGTGCAGGACGTCGACTGGACCCTCGGCGGCACCGGCTACGAGGAGAACGTCCAGGCGCTGTACGACGCGCTCGAGGCGGCCCGCGCGGTGACCGACAAGCCGAGCTTCATCCGGCTGCACACGATCATCGGCTGGCCGGCGCCGAACAAGCAGAACACCGGCAAGATCCACGGCTCCGCGCTCGGCGCCGAGGAGGTCGCGGCGACCAAGAAGATCCTCGGCTGGGACCCGGAGCAGTCGTTCCAGGTGGCCGACGAGGTGATCGCGCACACCCGCAAGGCGCAGCAGCGCGGCAAGGAACAGCAGGACGCGTGGAACGCGAAGTTCGAGGAGTGGAAGGCCGCGAACGCCGACCGCGCCGCGCTGCTCGACCGGCTGTCGAAGCGTGAGCTGCCGGCCGGGTGGAAGGACGCGCTGCCGAGCTGGGACGCCGACGCCAAGGGGGTCGCGACCCGCGCCGCCTCCGGCGAGGTGCTGACCAAGCTCGCGCCCGAGCTGCCCGAGCTGTGGGGTGGTTCGGCCGACCTCGCCGGGTCGAACAACACCACCCCGAAGGGCCAGCCGTCCTTCCTGCCGGCGGAGTTCTCCACCAAGGAGTTCTCCGGCGACGAGTACGGCCGGGTGCTGCACTTCGGCATCCGCGAGCACGGCATGGGCGCGGTGCTCAACGGCATCGCCCTGCACGGCCTGACCCGTCCGTACGGCGGTACATTCCTGGTCTTCTCCGACTACATGCGCCCGTCCGTACGGCTGGCCGCGCTGATGCAGCTGCCGGTCACCTATGTGTGGACGCACGACTCCATCGGCCTCGGTGAGGACGGCCCGACGCATCAGCCGATCGAGCACCTCTCGGCGCTGCGCGCGATCCCCGGCCTGGACGTCGTCCGGCCCGGCGACGCGAACGAGACCGCCGCTGCGTGGGCCGCGATCCTGGAGCACTCCGATCGCCCGGCCGGCCTGGCGCTGACCCGGCAGAACGTGCCGACGTTCCCGCGCGGGACCGACGGCTTCGCCACCACCGAGAACGTGCACAAGGGCGGTTACGTGCTGCTCGACACCGAGGGCACGCCGGACGTGGTGCTGATCGCCACCGGCTCCGAGCTGCAGCTCGCGGTCGAGGCCCGCAAGGTGCTGGCCGAGGAGGGCGTCCAGGCCCGCGTGGTCTCGATGGTCTCCCGCGAGTGGTTCGACGAGCAGGACGACGCCTACCGCGAGTCGGTCATCCCAGCCGACGTCCGGGCCCGGGTGTCGGTCGAGGCCGGCATCGCCCAGAGCTGGCACGACATCGTCGGTGACTCCGGCCGCAGCGTGAGCCTGGAGCACTACGGCGCGTCGGCCGCGTACCAGACGCTGTACGACGAGTTCGGCATCACCACCGACGCCGTCGTCCAGGCCGCGAAGGACAGCATCGCCGCGGCCGCGCAGGTCAGCGGCCCGGGCGTCCCGCCGCGGCGTGCCGCCGCCGGCCCGGTCGGCCCGGCCGACACCCGCGACGCGCACTGAACACCCCTACAACAGAACATTTCGGAAGAAGGCATCGGATCATGAACGATCGCTTGAAAGCACTCGCCGACGCGGGTGTCTCCATCTGGCTGGACGACCTGTCCCGCCAGCGGCTGACCAGCGGCAGCCTGGCCAAGCTGATCGAGGAAAAGTACGTCGTCGGCGTGACGACGAACCCGACCATCTTCGCCAAGGCCATCTCGGACAAGGACGCCTACGCCGAGCAGGTCGAGCGGCTGGCGGCGCAGGGCGTCTCGACCGACGAGGCGATCCGCGTCATCACCACCGACGACGTCCGGGACGCCGCCGACCTGTTCAAGCCGATCTATGACGACACCGAGGGCCAGGACGGCCGGGTGTCGATCGAGGTCGAGCCGGGCCTGGCGCACGACACCGAGAAGACCGTCGAGCAGGCCAAGCAGCTGTGGGACATCGTCGGCCGCGAGAACGTCTTCGTGAAGATCCCGGCGACCAAGGAAGGTCTGCCGGCGATCACCCAGACGCTGGCGGCCGGGATCAGCGTGAACGTGACGCTGATCTTCTCGCTGGAGCGCTACAAAGCCGTCGCGGACGCCTTCCTGAGCGGCCTCGAGCAGGCGGTGGAGAACGGCGTCGACGTGACCAAGATGGCCAGTGTGGCGTCGTTCTTCGTCAGCCGCGTCGACACCGAGGTGGACAAGCGCCTGGACGCAATCGGGACCGACGAGGCGAAGGCGCTCAAGGGCAAGGCCGCGATCGCGAACGCGCGGCTCGCGTTCCAGGCATACGAGGAGATCTTCGACACCGACCGCTGGCGCGAGCTGGAGACGGTCGGCGCGAAGCCGCAGCGTCCGCTGTGGGCGTCGACGGGTACCAAGGACCCGTCGTACTCCCCCACCCTTTACGTCGACAATCTGGTCACCCGCGGTGTGGTGAACACGATGCCCGAGGCAACGATCAACGCGGTCGCCGAGCACAGCGAGATCACCGGTGACACGGTCCGCGGGAACTACGCGGCCGATCGCAAGGTGATCGACGACCTGGAGCGGCTGGGCATTTCGTACGACGAGGTCGTCCAGGTGCTCGAGGACGAAGGGGTCTCGAAGTTCGAGGCGTCCTGGTCGGAGCTGCAGGAGACCGTCACCGCGGCCCTCAAGGCGGCGGCCAAGTGAGCACTCCGAAGGTCAGCACCCAGGGCGGCGACTGGTCCGAGGTCGTCGACAAGCTCGTCGCCGAGAAGATCGCCTCCCGGATCGCCGCCAAGGACGCGACGATCTGGGGTCCGGAGGCCGAGTCCGAGGCCTCGATCCGGCTCGGCTGGGTCGATCTGCACGACACCTCGCGCCCCTTGCTCGCCGAGATCGAGGCGCTGCAGGCCGAGTTGCGCGCCGAGGGCATCGATCGGATCGTCTTGTCCGGCATGGGCGGCTCCTCGCTGGCGCCCGAGGTCATCACCCGGACCGCGGGCGTCGAGCTCGTGGTTCTGGACTCGACCGACCCGAGCGTGGTGCAGCGCGCGCTCGACGGTGATCTGTCGAAGACCGTCATCGTGGTGTCCAGCAAGTCGGGCGGCACAGTCGAGACCGACAGCCACCGCCGGACGTTCGCCAAGGCGTTCACCGACGCGGGGATCGACGCGGCGTCGCGGATCGTCGTGGTCACCGACCCGGGGTCGCCGTTCGAGAAGCTGTCGGCCGACGAGGGGTACCGCAAGACGTTCCTCGCCGACCCGAACGTCGGCGGCCGGTACAGCGCGCTGACCGCGTTCGGCCTGGTGCCGTCCGGTCTCGCCGGTGCCGACATCGCCGACCTGCTCGACCAGGCCGCCGAGGCGGCCCCCGCGCTGCAGGCCGACAGCACCGACAACCCGGCGCTGTGGCTGGCTGCGGTGCTCGCGGCGAGCGCGGGCCGGGACAAGGCGATCATCACCGCCGACGGATCCGACATCGTCGGCTTCCCGGACTGGGCCGAGCAGCTGATCGCGGAGAGCACCGGCAAGAACGGCACCGGCGTGCTGCCGGTGGCCGTCGAGGTCGGCGCGCCGGAGCTGCGCAGCGAAGCGGCCGACCTGACCAACGCGCTGCTCGCGGACAAGGCGACCAGCAGCGTGCCGACGGCGTTGACGTCCGGTTCGCTCGGCGGCCAGTTCCTGCTCTGGGAGGTGGCGACCGCCGTGGCGGGCTACCTGCTCGGCATCAACCCGTTCGACCAGCCGGACGTCGAGAGCGCGAAGGCCGCGGCCCGCGGTCTGCTCGACGCGCAGCCGGAGCCGGAGCCCGCGGCGTTCACCGAGGGCGCTGTCGAGGTCCGCGGTTCCGAAGGCCTGCTGGCCGGTGTCGACTCGCTGCAGGGCGCGCTGGACGCGCTGCTCGGCAAGCTCGACGACAAGGGGTACGTCGCGGTCATGGCGTACCTGGACTCCGAGCGGGACGCCAACCTGGTCGCGATCCGCCCGGCGCTGGCCACCAAGACCGGCCGGCCGACGACCTTCGGGTGGGGCCCGCGGTTCCTGCACTCGACGGGTCAGTACCACAAGGGCGGCCACCCCGAGGGCGTGTTCCTGCAGATCACCGGGGCGCACCCGACCGACGTCGAGATCCCGGACCGTCCGTTCACGTTCGGCACGCTGATCTCGGCCCAGGCGGCCGGCGACGCGGGTGTGCTCGCGGAGCGTGGACGTCCGGTGCTGCGACTGCACCTCACGGACGTCGCATCCGGCGTACAGCAGTTGCTGTCGCTGTTCCAGTAAGCCACCTGACACGGGAGGAAGGCGGCCCATGACCGCTGAGCTCGAAGAGCCGGGGCCGGAGAACCCGCTGCGCGATCCTCAGGATCGGCGGCTGCCGAGGATCGCCGGGCCGTGCAGCCTGGTGATCTTCGGCGTCACCGGTGACCTGGCGCGCAAGAAGCTGATGCCGGCGGTCTACGACCTGGCGAACCGGGGGCTGCTGCCCCCGGGTTTCGCCCTGGTCGGGTTCGCCCGCCGCGACTACACCAACCAGGACTTCGCCCAGATCGTCCACGACTCGGTCAAGGAGCACGCCCGGACCCCTTTCCGCGAGGAGGTCTGGCAGCAGCTCGCCGAGGGCTTCCGGTTCGTGCCGGGTGACCTGACCGACGACGAGGCGTTCAAGCGGCTGCGCGAGACCGTCGACGAGCTCGACGTCAGCCGCGGGACCGGCGGGAACCACGCGTTCTACCTGTCGATTCCACCGGGGCTGTTCCCGGAGGTGGTGCGGCAACTGTCCGAGCACGGCCTGACCGACGAGCGGCCGGGATCGTGGCGGCGGGTGGTGATCGAGAAGCCGTTCGGTCACGACTTGAAGAGCGCCCGTGAGCTGAACCAGGTGGTCGAGTCGGTGTTCCCGCCGGAGGCGGTGTTCCGGATCGACCACTACCTGGGCAAGGAGACGGTGCAGAACATCCTCGCGCTGCGGTTCGCGAACATGATGTTCGAGCCGATCTGGAACAGCAACTACGTCGACCACGTGCAGATCACGATGGCCGAGGACATCGGCATCGGCGGCCGCGCCGGGTACTACGACGGCATCGGCGCCGCCCGCGACGTGATCCAGAACCACCTGCTCCAGCTGCTCGCGCTGGTCGCGATGGAGGAGCCGGTCAGCTTCGACGCCTGGTCGCTGCGGCAGGAGAAGAAGAAGGTGCTGAACGCCGTCCAGCTGCCCGCGCGGCTGGACCTGCACACGGCCCGCGGTCAGTACGCGGCCGGCTGGGCCGGCGGCGTCAAGGTCAAGGGGTACCTCCAGGAGGACGGCATCCCGCAGGACTCGGCGACCGAGACCTTCGCGGCGCTGCGGGTCGACGTGGACACCCGCCGCTGGGCCGGTGTGCCGTTCTACCTGCGGACCGGCAAGCGGCTCGGCCGCCGGGTCACCGAGGTCGCGGTGATGTTCAAGCGCGCGCCGCACCTGCCGTTCACCAAGACCGAGACCGAGGAGCTCGGCCACAACGCGCTGGTACTGCGGATCCAGCCGGACGAGGGCATCACGGTCCGCTTCGGCGCCAAGGTGCCCGGGACCGCGATGGAGATCCGCGACGTGAACATGGACTTCCAGTACGGCGGTTCGTTCACCGAGTCCTCCCCCGAGGCGTACGAGCGGCTGATCCTCGACGTACTGCTCGGCGACCCGCCGCTGTTCCCGCAGCACACCGAGGTCGAGCTGGGCTGGAAGATCCTCGACCCGGTACTCGACTACTGGGAACGCCACGGCAAGCCGGAGCAGTACTCGTCCGGCGGCTGGGGCCCCGACTCCGCCCACGAGATGCTCGCCCGCGACGGACGCGCCTGGAGGCGGCCATGATCATCGACCTGACCGACACGACCGCGAGCGAGATCGCGTCCGCGTTGCTGCGGGCGCGGCGGAACGCGGGGTCGCCGGCCATGGGCATGGTCGGGACGATCGTGGTCGTCGTCGACGAGGCGTCGCACCACGACGCGATGAAGGCGGCGAACGAAGCCGGCCGAGAACACCCCTCGCGGGTCCTGGTCGCGATCCTGCGGCCGGGCCGCGGACCGTCCGGGCTGGACGCCGAGGTGCGGGTCGGCGAGGGCATTCCCGGCGAGGCGGTGCTGTTGCGGCTGCACGGCGAGCTGGCCAAGGTGCCGGAGTCGGTCGTCACGCCGTTGCTGCTGCCGGACTCCCCCGTCGTCGTGTGGTGGCCGGGCGGCGGTCCACGAATTCCCGCGGAGGATCCGATCGGCCGGCTCGGCCGGCGCCGGGTGACCGACGCGGCCGCGACGCGCCGGGCCTCGGTGGACTACACGGTGCGGGCCGAAGGGTACGCACCGGGTGACACCGACTTCGCATGGACGCGGCTGACGCCGTGGCGGGCGCTGATGGCCGCGGCCCTCGACCAGTACCCGACGACAGTGACCGGTGCCGAGGTCGCGGCGGCGAAGGGCAACCCGAGCGCCGACCTGATGGCCGCGTGGCTGCAGTCGCGACTGAAGGTGCCGGTCGAGCAGCGCACCTCACGCGGGCCGGGTGTGACCGCGGTTCGGCTGTTCACGCCGACCGGTCCGATCGCGCTGACCCGCCCCGACGGTTCGGTCGCGACGTTCAGCGTGCCCGGCCAGCCCGATCGTCCGGTCGCGCTCAAGCGCCGTACGACGGCGGAACTGCTCAGCGAGGAACTGCGCCGGCTGGATCCGGACGACGTGTACGCGAAGGCGCTCGCGGCGCTGGTCGAGCGGGACGCGTTGCCGGCCGAGGCCAAGAAGGTCGGCGAGACCGCGCGCAGATCCTCGGCCGCGAAGGCGACGGCCGCCGGGAAGAAGGTCGCGGGCAGCAAGTCTCCGTCGGCGAAGAAGGCTGCGACGGATTCCCAGCGGAGCGCGCTGAAGAAGACTGCCGCGAAGAAGAGCGCGGCGAAGAAGAGCGCGGCACCGAAGACGGTTGCCAAGAAGAGCGCGGCAGCCAAGTCGGTGGCCAAGAAGACAGGTGCGAAGAAGGCGGCGGCGAAGCGATGACTGTGGATCCGGAACTGGTGATCCGTCCCGATGCCGAGGACCTCGCGTTCTCGGTGGCGTCCCGTTTCCTGACGGCGATCGTGGACCGGCAGAGCACCGGGGACATCGCGCACGTGGTGCTGACCGGCGGTCGGGTGGCGGCGGCGGTGTACCGCGCGGCGGCCGAGTCGCCGGCCCGCGAACAGGTCGCGTGGAAACGCGTCGAGTTCTGGTGGGGAGACGAACGCTTTCTGCTGGACGGCGACCCGGAGCGCAACGAGACGCAGGCGCGGGACGCGTTCCTGTCGAAGCTCGACGTCGACCCGGCCCGGGTGCATCCGATGCCCGCGGACACCGGGCAGGGCGCCGAGGCGGCGGCAGCGGCGTACGCCGAGGAGCTGGCCGCGGCCGGGTCGCCGACGTTCGACGTGCTGATGCTCGGCGTCGGCCCGGACGGGCATGTCGCCTCGCTGTTTCCGGGTTATCCGCAGCTCGGCGTGACCGACAAGGCGGCGGTCGCCGTCCACGACTCGCCCAAGCCGCCGCCGACGCGCGTCTCGCTGACGCTGCCGCAGCTCAATCGGGCGCGGGAGGTGTGGTTCGTGGTCGCCGGCGAGGACAAGGCCGAGGCGGTCGCGAAGGCGCTCGGCGAGCAGGACGTCCCCGCCGCGCTCCCGAAGGGGCGGAACCGCACGCTCTGGCTGCTCGACGAAGCCGCCGCGTCGAAGCTCGGGTAGCGGCCCTTGTGCTCGGCTCGGCTCGGCTCGGCTCGGAGGCGGACGCCCACCACTCACCAACCGATCGATCGGACCCGCTGCGTCGAGCGTTTGAGCGTGAACGGCGGCGTGTGCCCGAGGTTGGTGAGTGGTGGGCGTCCGCCTTCCTGCCGCAGTCGCGGGCGCCGGCGACGGTCGGCGGTTCGGCGGACGCCGAAGTGTGTCGGTGACAGACTCGCTGCATGACGACGTTTCGCGAGCTGCACACCGCACCCTTCGTGATGCCGAACGCATGGGATGCCGGGAGTGCCGTGCTGCTCCAGGCGTCCGGTTTCCCGGCGATCGCCACGACCAGTGCGGGTATCGCGTTCTCGCTGGCCAAGGGCGATCACACGCTGCCGGACGGTGCGCCGGCGGTGACGCGGGAGCAGATGTTCGACCGGATCCGCGAGATCACGGCCGCGAGCGCGGTACCGGTGAACGGCGACCTCGAGGACGGGTACGGCGCTGATCCGGCGAAGGTCGCGGAGACGATCGCGCTCGCGCGCGAGGCCGGACTGGCCGGCGGGAACATCGAGGACTACGACGGCCGCTGGCTGTACGACGTGGACCTCGCCGTCGAGCGGATCATCGCAGCGCGGGAGGCGGCGGGGCCGGACTTCGTGCTGACCGCGCGCACCGACGGGCAGTTGCTCCGGACACCGACCTCGTTGGCGGACTCGATCGACCGGGCGAACCGTTTCCGCGCCGCCGGCGCCGACTGCCTGTACGTTCCCGGGGTCGCCGACCTCGACGCGATCCGCACGCTGGTCAGGGAGATCGACGGCCCGCTGAACGTCGTCCTCGGCCTCGGCCCGTCCGCGTTGACCGTCGCCGAATTGCAGTCGGTCGGCGTGACGCGGATCAGCCTCGGCGGCTCGATCGCGCGGGCAGCACTCGGCTTCATCCGCCGCAGCGCGGAGGAGCTCGCGACCCACGGCACCATCAACTTCGCCGCTGGGCAGATCCCGCACGCTGCCCTGAACGAGCTCTTTGCGCGATCAGCCAAAGGGTGAACGCCGGTCCGGGGGTGAACGCTAGGCCGGATGCCGTCCGGCCTGGGCGGGGAGGTGCCTGCTGTTCCCGGTCTGGAGCCTACGGCCGGCCGGGCGGGACCGTCCCGACCGCCAGGTCCAGCGGCGGGAACATGGCGCGGACGTCTCCCCCGCGCACCCAGATTCCGATCGCCAGCGCCGCGGTTGCCTCGAGCAACTTCGCGCGGCGCAGTCCGCCGGCGCGCACCGGCGTACATCCGAGGTCTGTCACCAACTCCGCGACCTGATCGACGCCGTCGTCGCCACACAGCGGGACGCCGAGGCCGGCGGGTGGGTTTCGCCAGACGAGATCGGGGGCCAGGTTGAACGCCTTCACCACGTGGACGCCGGGTGCCGCCGCCGCGATCGCCTCCGCCGTCGCCGGATGCGCCAGCGTGAAATCGCTGTGATCCAAGGCGTTCGTGCAGTCGATCAGCGTCGTCCCGGCGGGCACCACGGTCGCGACGTCGACGGCCACCTCGGCGGGTACGGCGAGCAGCACCACCTCGGCGTACGCCGCCTCCGCCAGCGATCCGCTCGTCGCGCCGATCCGTTTGGCGACGTCAGCGGCACGCTCGGGCGAGCGGCCGCCGATCATCACGTCGTGCCCCTTGGCGACCCAGTGCGAGGCCAGCGCCTCGGCCATCATTCCGTTGCCCAGTGTTCCAATTCGCATGCCGTCGACGGTAGGTACTTCGATACGCACCCGGTGGTGCCTTTCGGCCGACGCACAATGGACGGCGTGAGATTCTTCGCCGACTGCCAGGCCCGCGTCGCCGTCGAGCTGATCAGCGGACGGTGGTCGATGGTGGTGCTGTACGCGCTCGCGGAAGGCCCCGTCCGGCCCGGCGAACTCCGCGAGCAGATCGGCGGGATCAGCCAGAAGGTGCTCACCGAGACGCTCCGCCGCCTCGAGCGCAACGGGCTCGTCCAACGCGACCGCTACGCCGAGGCCCCGCCCCGCGTCGAGTACTCCCTCACCGCGGCAGGTGCCGACCTGCTGACCCCGATCCGCGCACTCGGCGACTGGGCCGCCCAGTACGCCGACCAACTGCCGACCGGGAACGAACCGTAAAGGGGGCGACACCCGACCATGCTCGGCTACCTGGCGGCCTACTTCAGCGGATAAGGCCCTTGTAGACCCCAGGCATCGGGCCTGGTGCGGTGTCCACGCCGGGATCTGTTGTTGTCGCGTGGCCTGAAGGTCCGGCGTTGGCGCCGAGCAGGCGGCGGGTGAGCAGGTCACGGGCGGACAGGAGCTCTGCGGTGGCTGCTCGGATGTGTGGGTCGCCCGGTGGTTCGTCCGCCTCGGCAGCCAGCAGCACGGTCCGGCGTACCAGTTCCTTCATGAACGACGCCGTCGTACCGGCCGACTGTTCGACGACCTCGTCGACCACCTCGGGCGTGAGGTCCAGATCAGGGCCGTACAGCCGCAGCAGGCGAGCCCGCCCCTGCTCGTCCGGGAGCGGTACCTCGACCGCCAGGTCCACCCGCCCCGGCCGTTGCGCGAGCGCCGGCTCCAGCAGGTCCGCGCGGTTCGTGGTCAGCACGAACGCCACATCCGCGTCCGCCGCGAGCCCGTCCATCTCGTTGAGCACCTGGAACAGCAACGGATTCCCCATGCCGTGCAGGTCCCGGGCCTCCGCCACGAGATCACAATCCTCGAGTACGACGATGGCCGGCTGCAGCACCCGCGCCAGCGAGCAGGCCTGCGAGATGTACTGGATGCTCGTCCCGGCGAGCAGTACGACGGTGAAGTCCGGCAGCCGTGACTGCAGATACCTCACGGTGTGCGTCTTCCCCGTTCCGGGTGGTCCGTACAGCAGCACGCCACGCCGTAGGTGCTGCCTCGCCGCCAGCAGAGTCTCCCGCTGCTCGGCGATCCCGATCACCGCACGTTCGACCCGCTCCAGGACGCCGTCGGGAAGAACGACGTCGGCCCGCGTGATCCCCGGCCGGCGGTACAGCCGGAACGGACCGGTGCCGCGCTCGAACTCGTGCCCCTCGAACGACACCACCTTTCCGCGGAAGACGTTGTGCTCCCGGATCAAGTCGGGCAACGCCTCGAGGAACCGGTCGCCCGCCGCCTTCTCCGCCGCCAGGATCTCCAGGTCGACGTTCATCCGCCCGTACTGCGGATTCGCGGCCCGCAGCAGCGCGACGTACCGATCCACGCCCCGCACGCCGAGGTAGAACCCGAACGCGACGCAGTCCAGCTCCTCGTCGACGTCGATCGGCAGCCGCTGGTAGTCGACCGCTCCGACTCCGAACCGGTCGTAATCCGCCAGCTCCAGCAACTCACCGAGTGAGTGGTGCGCACGATTCGCCCCGGCCAGCCCGAGCACCTCGTAGGAGTCGAACCACGCCTCGACTGCCCGCTGCACGTTCGGCAGGTCGTAGGACGGGTACGCCGACGCCACGACCGGCACCTGCTCCGGCTCGACCCCGAGATGGTCGCGGAGCCGGTCCCGCAAGTTCTCCCGGGCGGGCCGGGACGTGCCGGCTACCTGCATCCGCTCCAGGAAGCGCGTGAAGAGCCGCGCGAACTCGTCGACATCGATGTCCGTCATCCCGCCGTACCCCCTCCGCGATGCGGGCTATCCGGAGGGTCCTCCGTAACGCCCGATAGGATCATCAGCATGACAGCTTCCGATTCCACCGACCGGCCGTACGCTGCCTTCCCCGTACGGATCGGTCTGCAGGTCCAGCCCCAGCACGCCCAGTACGCCGACATCCGGCGGACCGTGGCAGCGGCCGAGGAGATCGGCGTCGACGTCGTCTTCAACTGGGACCACTTCTACCCGCTCAGCGGCGAGCCCGAGGGCCTGCACTTCGAGTGCTGGACGATGCTGGCGGCCTGGGCCGAGGCGACCGAGCGGGTCGAGTTCGGCGCGCTGGTGACCTGCAACTCCTACCGCAACCCCGACCTGCTCGCCGACATGGCGCGCACGGTCGACCACATCAGCGACGGCCGGCTGATCTTCGGTATCGGCTCCGGCTGGTTCGAGAAGGACTACGACGAGTACGGCTACGAGTTCGGTACGGCGGGCGGCCGGCTGGACGCGCTCGGCGAGGCGCTGCCGCGGATCGAGCAGCGCTGGCAGAAGCTCAACCCGAAGCCGACCCGGGACATCCCGGTCCTGATCGGCGGCGGCGGCGAGAAGAAGACCCTCAAGCTGGTCGCCAAGCACGCGAACATCTGGCACGGCTTCGGCGACGCCGAGACGCTCGCACACAAGCACTCCGTCCTGGACGAGCACTGCCGCACGCTCGGCCGCGACCCGGGCGAGATCGAGCGCTCGGCCGGCGTCGGCGACAAGTCCCCGGAGGACATCGGCAAGTCGCTGCTCGACGTCGGCACCCGCCTGTTCACGGTGTCGTCGTCCGGCCCGGACTACGACCTCGGCCTGCTCCGCGAGTGGGTAACCTGGCGCGACGAGATCAACGCGAAGTAATCCGAGCCCGCCCACTGGCGGGTTGTAGTTCCGCTGGCGGGTTACACAAGCCGTCAGCCGGCAAGCAACCCGCCAGCCGGACGGGATCCGGAGCGCTGGTGCGGGCGGGATCGGGAGCACCGGTGCGGGCGGCTAGGATTTCGGGCATGTCTACGTTGCCTGGGAACGGTTCGGTGCGGCCCATCACCCGCTGGGGTACGGACGTCATGCACCGGGTCAATCAGCCGGTCACCGACTTCGGCGAGGAGCTGCAGACGCTGGTCGCCGACATGGTCGCGACGATGCGCGCGGCCGAAGGAGTCGGGCTGGCCGCGAACCAGGTCGGTGTCGACCTGCAACTGTTCGTCTTCGACTGCCCGGACAAGGACGGCAACTACGTCCAGGGCGTCGTCTGCAACCCGAAGCTCGAGCTCCCCGAGGGCAAGGACCGCAACCTGGACGAGGGCGACGAGGGGTGCCTCTCGCTGCCGGGCGCGTTCACCAAGTGCGCCCGCCCCGACTTCGCCCGGGTGACCGGCGTCGACCACCACAATCAGCCGGTCACCTACGAGGGCAACGGCCTGCTGGCCCGCTGCCTGCAGCACGAGACCGATCACACGCAGGGAATGGTGTTCGGCGACCGCCTGTCCCGCAAGTACCGCAAGCGCCTGTTCGCCGAGGCCGAGGAGTTCGCCCCGGACTACCCGGAGGACTGGCCGGTCACCCCGATGGTCGACCACAGCCACGAGGACTCCCCCGCCACCTGAATCGCTACCAGCGGGCCCGGTCGAGGTCGGCGAGAATCTGCGCGGTGGTCTCGGCCGGCGTCTGGTTGCTCGTGTCGATCCACAGCCCGCGCCGCGGCGTGGCGTCGACGTCCGGTTGAAACGCCCGTACGGCGTCCTCGAGCGAGCCACCGTCTCGCTGCCAATCGCGGTACGCGTTCCCACCGCCGCGCCCGACCTCGCGCCGCACGACCGACTCGACCGACGGCACCAGCACGACCAGGTACTTCGCCACGTCGCGCAGTTGTGAGAACCAGCGGTCGACGTGTGAGCCGAGGATGATGTCGCTGCAGACGAAGTCGAAGCCGTTGTCGGCGTAGTGCTGTGCGACCAGCGCGCTGGCGTCGTACCGCAGCTCCAGCTGCCGCAACGCCTCCGCCGAGGGCGACGGCGTCATGATCTCGGCGCCGGCGACGACCCCGCGGTAGAACACGTCCCCGTCCAGCGTCGCGGCCGGCGGTCCGAGCCGTGCGGCCAGCAGCGGCGCGACCGTCGACTTCCCAGCGGCCTGCATCCCGGTGACCAGTACTACTTTCGGCATGTGGTCATGCCATCACGGTCGTCAACCCTTTTTGACCGCGTGGGCGGCGTTCCACAGTACGGCGCGGTTCAGGCGGTTCGGGTACTCGGCCAGTACGGCGTCGTACAGCTCGACCGCCGTACTCGTCGTCGACTGCGCGGCGGCGAACGTCTTCAGGTACTGACGCGTCTCGTCGATGTAGCGTGGATCGTCGGACGCGTCCGCCTGCCGATGACCCGAGACGACCGCGACCGGATGCAGGGCGTCCAGCTTGTCCAGCGCGGCCAGCCACTGGTCGATGCCACCGGCAACCGACTCGGCGAGGTACGGGTGCACCTCGTCGTAGACCGAGTCGCCCGCGACGACGAGGCCGATCGACGGCACGTACAAGGCCGACGTGGCGTCGGTGTCGGTGTGACCGAGGTCGACCGCGACCAGCTCGGCGCCCTCCAGCGTGAAGGTGCCGTCCTCGAGCGGTTCGGCGACGACGAACCGCTCGGGCAGCTGTCCCGGGAACTTCGGCCGCCAGAAACCGTCGAGCCAGGCCGGGCCGACCTGCTCACGCATCGCCTTGGCGACCGACGGCAGCGCGACCACCCGCGCGGCCGGGAAGCGGTCGAGTACAGGCGCGGCCCGAAGAAGTGGTCGCCGTGGCCGTGCGTGACGAAGATCGTGGTGAGGTTCTTCCCGGTGGCCGCGATCCAGCCGGCCAGGTCCTCGCCCTCGGCCTGGGTCATCAGCGGGTCGACCAGGACGGCGTCGCGCTCGCCCTGGATCAGGGTCGCCGCGGTCGGCGACCACATCCGCCGGACCTCGCCGGGCGGCAACTGATCGGCGACGGCTTGCTTGGAGGGGGCTACGTAGGTCGTGTAGGTCAGGTTCGTCATGCGACCAGCGTCGAACTTCCGACCGGCGCGGAGAAGGCCGGGACTTCCTGGGTGCGGCGCACCCAGTCAGCCGGCGAGTCGCGCCAACGCCTCGGCGCTCGGGCTGCCCGGCTCCGCGGTGCCGACGAGGAGTTGCTGGCCGGGCGCGGCCCGGACGTCGAAGGTTTGGTAGGTCAGCTCGATCCGGCCCACCTGCGGGTGGTGGAAGATCTTGTACGCCCGGCTGAAGCCCCGCGCGGTCCGGTCCTCCCACAGCTTGCGGAACTCGGGTGACGTCTCCGACAGATCGTCCACGAGCGCATCGATCCCGGCGTCGTTGCGCGAGCCCGTTCAGGACCTGGGCCGACGGATGCCGCTCGCGGCCTTGTTCGAGGCGGGTGTAGTAGTCCGCGCTGACGCCCGCCAGGACGGCGACCTCCTCGCGGCGCAGACCCGCGACGCGACGGTCGTGACCGGCCGGCAGGCCCACCGTCGCGGGATTCACCCGCGCCCGCTCGGCCCGCAGGAACGCGCCGAGCTCGTCTGCCGCTCGTATGCGCATCAGCGTACGCCGGACTCTCGGGGACGTGTCGCGTAGAAGGCGACCGCGGCCGACGACGCCACGTTGAGCGAATCGACGCCGCCCGCCATCGGGATCCGGACCGTGAGATCGGCCTGCCGCAGCACCTGCGGAGTGAGGCCGTGCCCCTCGGTACCGAAGATCAGCGCGAGCTTCTCGTCCCTGCGATCGGCCAACTCGTCGAGCGTGATCGAGTCGTCGGCCAGCGCCATCGCGGCCGCGACGTACCCGTGGTCCTGCAGGCGCCGCAGGTCACCCGGCCAGCTCTGCAGCCGCGTCCACGGGACCTGGAAGACCGTGCCCATCGAGACCTTTATCGAGCGCCGGTAGAACGGATCCGCGCACGTCGGTGTCACCAGCACCAGGTCCACACCGAGCGCGGCCGCGGCTCGGAAGCCAGCTCCGACATTGGTGTGATCAACGATGTCGTCGAAGATCGCGATCCGCCGTACACCGTCCTGCAACAGGTCGTCCAGTGGGACCGTCGCCTGCCGTTTGTACGACGCCAGCGCGCCGCGGTGCACGTGGAACCCGGTGACCTGCTCGGCCAGCTCCTCCGACACGACGTACACCGGCTTGTCCGGCCACTGCTGGAGGACGTCCTGCAGTGAGTCGAGCCAGCGCGGCGCCAGCAGGAACGAACGCGGCTCGTAGCCGGCGTCCGCCGCGCGCCGGATCACCTTGTCGCCCTCGGCGATGAACAGGCCGTGTTCTTCTTCGAGGAGGCGGCGCAGGTTCACCTCGCGCAGCTTCACGTAGTCCGCCAGCCGGTCGTCGGCGGCGTCCTCGATCGGTACCAGCGTCACTGTTCCTGTTCCTGCGACTGGTCCTGCGACTGTTCCTGCGACTGTTCCTGCGACTGGTCCTGCGACTGGTCCTGCGACTGGTCCTGGGCCTTGGCCGCCTGAGTTGCGACGTCCACCACCGCTCCGATGACGACGATCGCCGGCGCGCCGACCCCCGCGTCCGCCATCGCCGCCGCGATGCCGGCCAGGTCAGAGGTCACCATCCGCTGCCCGGGAAGGGTGCCATCGGCAATCGCCGCCGCGGGCGTGTCCGCCGGACGCCCGGCCTTGATCAACCGCTCGGTGATCGCGGGCAGGTTCTCGACGGCCATCAGCAGCACCAGCGTCCCGCGCAACTGCGCCAGAGCGTCCCAGTTCACCAACGAGTCCGGATGCGACGGCGGGATGTGACCCGACACCACCGTGAACTCGTGGGTCACACCGCGATGCGTGACCGGAATCCCGGACACCGCCGGCACCGAGATCGCACTCGTGATCCCCGGCACCACCGTCCACGGCACCCCGGCCGCGGCGCACGCCAGTGCCTCCTCGAAACCACGGCCGAAGACGTACGAGTCACCGCCCTTGAGCCGGACGACGACCTTCCCCTGCTGCCCGCGGTCGACCAGGATCCGGTTGATCTCCTCCTGCTGCGCGGCCCGCCCCCGCGGCAGCTTGGCCGCGTCGAACAGCTCGACGTCCGGGTGCAGCTCGTCCAGCAACTGCTGTGGCGCCAGCCGGTCCGCGACCACCACGTCCGCCTCGGCCAGCAGCCGCCGTCCGCGCACAGTGATCAGGTCCGGGTCGCCCGGTCCTCCGCCGACCAGGTACACCCCCGGCCGCCGGTCCACGTCCCGCGCAGCGAGCTCACCGGTCCGCAGTCCTTCGAGGATCGCGTCCCGTACGGCGGCCGAGCGCCGGTGATCGCCGCCGCCGAGGACGCCGACCGTCACGCTGTCGTGCTGCCCGGACGCGGGCGTCCACGCGGTCGCCCGCGAGCGGTCGTCGGACCGCACACAAAAGATCCGCCGTTCCTCCGCCTCGGCCGACACCCGGTCGTTGACCGCGGCATCATCCGTCGCGACCACGACGTACCAGGCCCCGTCCAGGTCGCCCTCGGCGTACCCGCGCTCGATCCAGGTCAGCGACGGGTTGCCGAGCAGTCCTTCGATCGTGGGGGTGACCGACGGTGAGATCAGGTCGATCACCGCACCCGACTCGATCAACCGGGGCAGGCGGCGCTGGGCGACACTGCCGCCGCCGACGACGACAACGCGCCGTCCTTCGAGCACGAGTCCGGACAGGTACTGGTTCGTCACGAGGTGATCCCCGCGTCCTCGAACGTGGCCATCTCGGCCAGCGCGCGCACCGCGCAGGTCACGATCGGGTACGCGAGCACGGCGCCGGTCCCCTCGCCGAGCCGCAGGTCGAGGTCGACGAGCGGCGACAGCCCGAGCTGTTTCAGCGCGACCGCATGACCGGGCTCCGCGGACCGGTGGCCGGCGATGCAGTAGTCGATCACGGCCGGGTGGAACGCCTGCGCCACCAGCGCGGCCGCCCCCGCGATCACGCCGTCCAGGATCAGCGGAGTGCGGTTGGCCGAGGCACCGAGGATGTACCCGGCCAGTGCGGCGTGCTCGAGACCGCCGTACGCCTGCAGCGCCTTGAGCGGCTCGGTCGGCGGTACGGCGTGCAGCGCGAGCGCATCCCGTACGACGGCGGTCTTGTGGGCGAGCGCGGCGTCGTCGATGCCGGTGCCGCGCCCGGTGACCGCATCGGCCGTGGCGCCGGTGAACGTGGCGATCAGGGCTGCGGACGCGGTGGTGTTCGCGATCCCCATGTCACCGGTCAGCAGGCAGCGGTACCCGTCGCGGACGAGCTGATCGGCCAGGTCGAACCCGACCCCGATCGCCGCCCGGGCCTCGTCCTCGGTCAGCGCGTCGGTCTGCGCGAGGTCGCGCGTACCTGGGCGGACCTTCGCATGGGTGATGTCCAGCTGGTCGACTTCCGTGGCGACGCCGACGTCGACCACGCGGACGTCGACTCCGTTGTTCTTCGCGAAGGCGTTCACCGCGGCGCCGCCGGCGGCGAAGTTCGCGAGCATCGCGGCCGTCACTTCCTGCGGCCACGGGGACACGTTCTGTGCGTGGACGCCGTGGTCGGCGGCGAACACCGTCACCACGGCCGGCGCCGGTACTGCCGCCGTACCGCCGGTGATGCCCGCGACCTTCACGCTGAGGTCCTCGAGGGTGCCGAGGGAGCCCGCGGGCTTGGTCAGCCGCGCGTGCCGCTCCGCGGCCGCCCGCATCGCCGCCTGATCAGCGGGAGCGATCCGCGCCAGGTACTCGTCCACCAGGTCCTCCGTCCGTCCGCTGCCGTGCGTCCTGATCTTCGCACCTCCGACCGGGTGCCCCGCGCCGGACGGGCAGGATGTGGACAGTAATGTCGGGATCACCACACATCGTGAGAGCTGGAGGGTATTGATGTCGCTCGATCGTCCTGTCGCCCCGGACCCGTACAAGCTGCTCCCCGAGGTCGGTTCGTTCACCGTGACGAGTACGGACGTCGCCGACGGTCAGCTGCTGTCCGACAACCACGCGTTCGCCGGCGGCAACAAGTCACCGCAGCTCAGCTGGTCCGGGTTCCCCGCGGAAACCAAGGCGTTCGTGGTGACCTGCTTCGACCCCGACGCGCCGGTCCCGTCCGGGTTCTGGCACTGGGTCCTGGTCAACCTCCCCGCGACCGTCACCGAGCTGCCGACCGGCGCCGGGACGACGGAGCGCCTCGACAACGGCGCCTTCCACGTCCGCAACGACTTCGGCACCAAGAACTACGGCGGTGCCGCCCCGCCGGCCGGCGACCAGGTCCACCGCTACTACTTCGTCGTCCACGCGATCGACGTCGAGGCGCTGGACGTCGACGAGGACGCCACCCCCGCGGTGGTCAGCTTCAACCTGGCCTTCCACACCCTCGCCCGAGCCATCATCACCCCGACCTACCAGATCGCCGCCGAGTAGCTGGTCAGAGCGGCGCGACGTACACCCACTGGCCGGCCTCGCGGGTGAAGGTGCTGTTCTCGTGCTGTACGCCGGGGCGGCCGTCGCGCAGGTAGTGGGCGCGGAACTCGACGGTGCCTTCGGTGTGGAACGGGCTGCCGCCGGTCGTGTTCACGATCTCCAGGCCGGTCCACTTCTGCGCCGCGTCGAAGGTGATGGTCGCGGGCCGGGTGGCCAGGGCCCAGGTCTTCCGCAGGTACGCCGCGTCGTGCATCACGAACGCGGCGTACCGGGACCGCATCAGCTCCTCTGCCGTACTCGCCACCGCCTCGCCGCGATGCAACCGCCCACAACAGGCGCCGTACGGAAGGTTGTTGCCGCAGGGGCAAGTAGGAACAGCCATATCCCGATTGTTCCCGATCCCTGAACCACCCACATGATGTGCTGCTCGAATGGTGACCGAGGCGGCACGCTGGCGACGGGACGTGGCACGGCCGGCGATGCGCTGGTACGCCGACCTCGACGGCGTCGACGCGGTGATGCTGGGCGGCTCGACGGCCCGCGGCGACGCCGATCGGTGGTCGGACGTGGAGATCGGCGTCTTCTGGTCGCGGCCGCCGAGACCCGACGAGCGTCGCGCGGCGCCGGGCGAGGTCCGGCTGATCGCCGCCGACGGCCGCCGCCTTGGGACGACCACGTGTACGTGCCGAGCGGGCTGATGCTCGAGGTGACGCACACGCTGTCGGACTCGGTCGAGACGGCCTTGGACAACCTGCTCGCGGGCCGGCCCGACGGCGCGACCCTGCAGCTCGCGCAGGGGTTCGTCGACGGTGTCGACGTCATCGGTCCGCGGCGTGAGCTCGTCAGACGATGGCAGGAGCGCGTCGCGACGTACCCGCGGGAGCTGAAGGTCGCCGTCGTGCGGTACGCCGGCGCGATCGAGAAGTACTGGCGTCTGCAGATGCTGATCGAGCGCGACAATCCGCTGCTGATCTCGCGTGAACTCGTCCGCATGGTCGATCAGGTGCTGACCGTCCTGCACGCGCTCAACGGGCGGTACAGCGGGCACGTTCTCGCGTTCAAAAGGCTCGACAGCATGGAGCACGACCTCCCGCTGGCACCAGCGTCGCTCGCTGCCCGGGTGCGCGCGATCTTCACCTCGCCGCCTGCAGTCGGTGCCGCGGCGCTGCGCGACCTGGTCGAGGAAACCTTCGACCTCGTCGAACTCCACCTGCCCGAAGTCGACATCGATCGACTGCGAACCACCTTCCGCAGCGAGCGGGTACCTGTCGAGTCAGCGGATTGAGAGTCGCGGGTCGACGACCGGCATGCTCGCCACCTCCGCTTCGAGTTCGTCGTACTGCTCGCGGCTGAGCCTCTCCGCCAGGATCACGTCCACGCGACCGCCCTTGCGGCCCCACGCGCCGACGATGTGGCCGTCGACGAGGACACCATTCGGGTGGAAAGTGTCGGCGACCGGAGTCAGTGCCCGCAGACCCGGTGCGATGAATCGCCCCTCACGATCCCGCCCGAAAAGCCGCAGATCCGACGCCACCAGCAACCGAACGCCGCGCGGCTGTGGCGCCTCCAACACCAGATCCTCGACGTCGCGAAGCACCCACGCCGGGACGCCGTCGAAGTCGACCTCAGCGAACTCGTGGGCCAACCGATCCCACACGATGCGCGCATCAGGCGGCCGCAGACCCGCCCACCACCCGAACACCTTCGGCGATGTGGGCCCGAAGCAACGAACATGCCGCCGGCACAATTCCGCCCGCGCCTCGTCCACGTCGATCGCCGGTCGCGGCACCTCCCGCGCCCAGAGCGACGTCGTATCCCAGCGCACCGCGACCCGCCCACTCACGCACGCCTCCCGCAACCCGGGGATGCCGGCCCCACGCCGCTCCTCCCCGCCCAGGATTTCGCAGACGCGATCCGCGAGGATGTCGATCCGCTCCGCATCGAACGGCGAGCGCCCGAGCGTGAACACCCCGAAGTCCCGCACCGGCAACACATACACCGCCGCCCGCGGGCTGTACGTCTGGATCAACTCCGGATGCTCCCAGTCCCCCGGCGTGCATCCCTCCATCCGCGCATGCATCCCGAGCAGCGCATCCCGCGGCGCCGTGTCCTGCAACCCGACGTACGCCGCCACCGCCTGCGACCCGGCCGGCAGCCGCTCGATCAGGTGATTGACCCACAACCGATAGCCAACGGCCTGCTCCCGCGTCATAATCCGCACAACCCGAACGCTAACCACAAACCCCGCCACCCAATGACCTATTTGCCGGGAGCACCATGCCGAGACGGCCTGGCTCGCGTAGGCTGCCCGCATGAGCGTCCGACGCCTTCGCGCCGTCGATCTCGTCGACGTCTTCGTCTACACGGTCGTGCTCTGCGCCTTCGTGCAACTGGTCCCCAAGGTGATCAGCGAGTCGTTCTTGATGTCCCTCGGCACAGCGGTCCTGATGAAACTCGTCCTTGAGGGAGTCGTCAAGGTGAAGTCGATCCTCGTCGGCCGGATCAAGGCGGCGACGAGGCTGCGCGGGCGCGTCGGCGCGTCGCTTGGGCTCGTGGCCGCGTCCGCGGGCAGCAAGGCGCTGATCCTGTGGCTCACAGACGTCGTGTTCGGCGACGCGGTGATGCTCGGCGGCTTCTTTGCGGTGACGACGCTCGTCGTCTCCCTGATGCTCGCGCGCGCAGGCGTCCGCGCCCTGCTCACCCCGTGAGCGAAGCCCCGCCGACCGCACCCCCGCCGCCGACGTCACGCCCGCCGTCGAGTCGTGAAAATCGGTTGGCTGAGACAACCACTTTCCACGACTCGACGAGGGGGCCGGAACCATTCGCCACGACTCGGCGACTTGTCGGGTGACGGGGGCCACCCGCTACTTGGCGGGTCTCCGGTTCAGTCCTTGATGCCGGATTGGGTGACGCCTTGGATGAGGTAGCGCTGGAGGAAGGCGAAGATCAGCACCAGCGGCAGGATCGACACCGCGACCGCCATGAACAGCTCATGGATGTTGATGGTCTGCGCCGTGATGAACGTCGACATCGCGACCTGGATGGTCCACGACGACGAGTCCTGGCCGATCACCAGCGGCCAGAGGAACGAGTTCCAGTTGCCGATGAACGTGATCGCCGCGATCGCCGCGAAGAACGGCAGCGAGTTCGGTACGACGATCCGCCAGAACACCCCGAAGTACCCCGCACCGTCCACCCGGGCCGCCTCCTCGAGCTCGCGGGGGAACCCGAGGAAGTACTGCCGGAACAGGAACGCCGCAAACCCACTGAACAGCGTGGGAATGATCAGGCCGCGCAGCGACGAGACCCACCCGAGTGACGACACCACGATGAACGACGGGATGAACGTCACCGCGCCCGGGATCATCAAGGTCGCCACGATCGCGTAGAAGACCTTGTCCGCGTGCTTGTACGGGATCCGCGCCAGCCCGTACCCGGCCATCGACGCCAGCAGCAACTGCCCGCCCGTGCCCAGGATCGCCACCACAGCCGAGTTGTACATCGAGCGCGCCATCGGCACCGTGGTGTCGTTGAACAGCTCGCTGATGTTCCCCCACTGCAGCGTCGACGGGAACAACGTCCAGTCCGGCGCGGTGATGTCCTGCTCGGTGGACAGGGCGTTGCGCAGGATCAGGTAGAACGGGATCAGGAACAGCACCACCGCGACGAGCAGCGCGATCCAGCGCAGCACCATCCCGACGACACCCATCGGGCTGCGGCTGAAGCCGATCGGCTGCGGCGTTCCCGTCGTACGTTCGGAGACCGCCATCAGTCGCCTGCCTTTCCGAAGCCGAAGATCCGGTTCTGCAGCAGCGTCACCAGCATGATGATGACCGCGAGGATCAGCGCGCCGGCCGAGCCGTGACCGAGGTCCTGGATCGAGCCGAGCGAGATGCCGTACAGGTAGACCAGCGGCGGCCGCGCGTAGTTCACGTTGCCGATCAGGTTGTAGAACTCGTCGAACGCCTGGTACGCCGCGATCAGGTTGAGGATCAGTACGGCGACCGACGTCGCGCGCAACTGCGGCAGCGTGATGTACCGGAACACCTGCCAGCCCGGTTTCGCACCGTCGACGTACGCCGCCTCGTACAACGTCGGCGAAATCCGCTGCAGACCGGCGATGAACAGGATCATGTAGAACCCGAGCTGCAGCCACAACCGGACCGTGATCAGCGGGATCCAGTACCACGGCGGGTCGACCGTCGACAGCCACGCGATGTTCTCGATACCGAACCAGCCGAGCACCGTGTTCGCGAGGCCGAACCGGACACCGTTGAAGATCGACAGCTTCCAGATCAGCGAGGCGACGACGTACGAGCACGCGGTCGGCAGGAAGAACACCGACCGGAAGAACGCCCGCGCGATCTTCACCTGGTTGACCAGCAACGCCAGCGCCAGCGAGAGCGCGAACGTCAGCGGCACGATGAACACCGCGAAGATCGTGAACGTGCCCAAGCTGGACAGGAAGTTTCGGTCGGTCAGCATGTCGACGTAGTTCTGCAGGCCGACGAACTTCGAGGGCGTGACGGTGTTGTACGCCTCGAAGAAGCTGAGGACCAGGCTCCAGATGATCGGCAGGTACGAGAAGACCAGCAACCCGATCACGAACGGGCCGACGAACACCCAGAACCACAGCGTGGTCCCGGCGATGCCCTTGTGCCGTCGCTTGACCTTGCGCTGCTCACCAGCGGCAGCGGGGGCGACGGACTCCTTGGTGGGTGCGCTCATCCGAACAACCGCGAGAGCTCGTCGTTGACGGTCTTCTCGGCTTTCGCGATCTCGGCCGCCGGGTCAGCTCCCTTCTTGATCACGTTGGTGAGCAGGTCACCGAAGGCGGTCCCCATCTTCGGGGTCCAGGCCGGGTTGTCGGTGTGGCCGTAGTCCTGGTTGAGCTTCACGGTGTCGGCCGCGACGCCGCTCTGCAGCTTGGACGCCTTGGCGGCCAGGCTCTTGCGCGGCGGGATGTGGAAGCCGTAGTTGAGCGACCAGTCCTCCTGGTACTCCTCATTGTCGATCCACAGCCACTTGACGAACTTCTTCGCGGCGTCGACGTTCGCGCTTTTCGCGGACACGAACTGGGTCCAGCCGCCGGAGTACACGGCCGGCTGCCCTTCGGCATCGAGCTTCGGGAACGGGATCACACCGAGGTCGTCGCCGAGCGCCTTCTGCATACCCGGGACCGCCCACATGCCGATCCACTGCATCGCGACCAGACCCTGGTTGATGGCCGTCGGGTCCCACCAGTCGGTCGGCGCGCCGAGCAGCACGCTCTTGCTGGCGTACAGCTCGTGCAGCTTGCCGAACGCCTTCGCGGCACGTTCGCCGGTGAAGCCGGGCTTGTTGTCGTCCGTCAGGTAGCTGCCGCCCGACGACCACAGCGCCGGACCGCCCATCGCGTTGCCGCCGTCGTTGCCGACGAAGATGCCCTTCACCTTGTTCGTGGTGAGTTCCTTGGCCGCGGCGATCAGGTCGTCGACGGTCTCCGGCGGTTTGATGCCGGCCTTGTCGAGCAGCGACTTGCGGTAGTAGATCACCTGCGGGTCGATGATCATCCGGACGCCGTAGATCTTGCCGTCGAGCGTGTTGGTGGCCAGGTCGCCGGGCAGGAAGTCGTCCTTCACGTCGGCCAGGATGTCGTCGAGCGGCACCACCTGGTTGCTCTTCACCATGCCGATGTTGAACTGGCTCTCGAAGACGTCCGGACCCTTGCTGGACAGCAGGCCGGACGACAGCTTCGCGCCGTAGTCACCCGGCGTCCACTGCACCGCGACGTTCGCGTCGGGGTAGGCCTTGGCGTACTTGAGCGCGGCCTGCTGCGTCCCGGTCTCGCCGTACTGGTGGTACCACTGCGCGAGGTTGACTTTCTCGCCGCCGCCTCCGCCGGAGTCGGCCGGGCGGCCGGTGTTGCCACCACAGGCCGCGGTGAAAGCGGCGAGGGCGGCCAGACCGCCGGTCCGCTTGAGCAGATCCCGCCGGGTCAGACCGGCGTTCGGAACATGAGCAGGCATGAATTCCACCTTCCCGGGAGCGACGTCGCAGGGGTACGACGCCAGCGGTTCCGAGTTACTTAACTGAGTTAAGCATCTCTGATTATGGCACAACCTACTACAGGTCAATCGTTGTAGAAGTGCCAGCACAATGGCGCAAAAGCGCGCCCGGCGCAAGACCGGACGCGCTGTTATTTGTTCGAATGTGTGGAATTTGCTTGAGTTGGTATCGGGCCGTGATCAGCCGAAGATCTCCCCCGCCGCGGCCCTGCGAACCAGCGACGCCGGCGGCTCGAAGCGGGCGCCGTACGACGCGGCGAGTTGATGCGCCCGCTCGACGAAGGCTGGCAGCCCGTACGCGTTCACGTACTGCAACGCCCCACCGTGCAGCGGGGGGAAGCCGATGCCGAAGATCGACCCGATATTGGCGTCCGACACCGACCGCAGCACGCCTTCGTCCAGGCACTTCACGGTCTCGAGCGCCATCGCGAACAGCATCCGCTCCTGCAGATCGACGAGCGGTACGTCGGCACGCTGCGTGAAGTGCTCGCGCAGCCCCGGCCAGAGCCGCTTCGGCCCGTCGGTCGGGTAGTCGTAGAACCCGGCACCGGCCGCCTTGCCCTTCCGGTCGAACTCCTCGACGAGACGGTCCGTGACCGCCATCCCGGGGTGGTCGTCGAACGCGCCCGCGCTGTCGCCGGCGGCCCGGGCCGCGTCGCGGATCTTCCGCGGCAGCGTGAGGGTGACCTCGTCGAGCATTGCCAGCGGCGGCGCCGGGAACCCGGCCAGCGTCGCGGCCCGCTCGATCGTCACCGGGTCGACGCCCTCGGCGACCATCGCGGCGCCCTCCATCACCAGCGTGCCGAACACCCGCGAGGTGAAGAACCCGCGGCTGTCGTTGACCACGATCGGCGTCTTCCGCATCTGCCGTACGACGTCGTACGCGCGGGCGATCGCGCGGTCCGAGGTGTTCGCGCCGACGATCAGCTCGACCAGCTGCATCCGGTCGACCGGTGAGAAGAAGTGCATGCCGATGAAGTCGTCCGGGCGGTCGACACCGTCGGCGAGCGTGGTGATCGGCAGCGTCGACGTGTTCGAGCAGAGCAGCGCGTCCGGCTCGACCACGCCGGCGATCTCGGCGAACACCTTCTGCTTCAGCCCGGGGTCCTCGAAGACGGCCTCGATCACCAGGTCGCATCCGGCCAGGTCGTTCGGATCGGCGGTCGGCGTGATCCGGCTCAGGAACGTCTCCACGTCCGCGGCCGTGGTTCGGCCTTTCGCGACCTGTTTCGCGAGCAATTTTTCGGAATATTCTTTTCCGCGCGCAGCAGCGTCCAAAGAAACATCTTTGAGCACTACGTCGATTCCGGCTTTTGCGCACACGTACGCGATCCCGGCGCCCATCATTCCGGCGCCGAGCACGCCGACCTTGCGGGTGGCGTACTTCGGTACGTCGGCCGGCCGCGACCCGCCGGCATTGATCCCCTGCAGGTCGAAGAAGAACGCCTGGATCATGTTCTTGGCGATCTGCCCGGTCGCGAGCGACACGAAGTACCGCGACTCGATCCGGGAGGCGGTCTCGAAGTCGACCTGGCTGCCCTCGACCGCGGCGCTCATGATCGCGCGCGGCGCCGGATACGGCGCACCCTTGAGCTGCTTGCGCAGGTTCGCCGGGAACGCCGGCAGGAAGGCGGCCAGCTTCGGCGAGGACGGCGTACCGCCGGGGAGTTTGTAGCCGTCGCGGTCCCACGGCTGCTTGGCGTCACCGTCGTACGACGTGATCCACCGGCGCGCCGCCTCGAGCAGGTCACCGGCCGGAACCACCTCGTCCACGATGCCGACCGACAACGCGTGCGCCGGTTTCATCCGCTGCCCCTGCAGCAGCACCTTCATCAGTGCGTCCTGCAGACCGAGCATCCGCACCGTGCGGGTCACTCCCCCGCCGCCGGGCAGCAGGCCGAGCGTGACCTCGGGTACGCCGAGCTCGATCCGCGGGTCGTCGGCAACGATCCGGTGATGGCAGGCCAGCGCGATCTCCAGGCCACCGCCGAGCGCGGAGCCGTTGATCGCGGCAACCACCGGCACCCCCAACGTCTCAAGTGTCCGGAGCTGTTTCTTCACCCGCTCGATCGTCGCGAACGCCTCAGCGGCGTCCGACGGCTGGATCCGCGACAGCATCCGCAGATCGCCGCCGGCGAAGAACGTCGACTTCGCCGACGTCACGATCACGCCCTTCAGCAGCGCCTTCTCGGCCACCAGGCGCTCGACGGTGCGGCCCATCGATTCGATGTACGCGTCGTTCATCGTGTTCGCCGACGCCGACGGGTCGTCCAGCGTCAGCGTGACGACACCCGCGTCGTTCTTCCAGCCGATCATGTCGGTTGCCTCGGTCCTGTCGGTTGCCTCGGTCAGGTCGCTCATCAGGCCAGCCTCTCGATGATCGTCGCGACACCCATTCCGCCGCCCACGCACAGGGTCGCGAGGCCGTAGCGGAGCTCACGCCGCTCCAGCTCGTCCAGCAGCGTGCCGATCAGCATCGCGCCGGTCGCGCCGAGCGGGTGACCGAGAGCGATCGCGCCGCCGTTCACGTTCACCTTCTCGTGCGGTACGCCGAGGTCCTTCATGAAGTGCAGCACCGCCGCGGCGAACGCCTCGTTCATCTCGAACAGGTCGATGTCGTTCACCTCGAGCCCGGCCTTCGCGAGCGCCTTGCGGGCAGCCGGCGCCGGACCGGTGAGCATGATGGTCGGATCGGCACCGCTGACGGCCGTCGCGACCACCCGGCCGCGCGGCGCCTGACCCAGCGCCTCCCCGGCCTTCTCGTTGCCAACAGCAACCAGGGCGGCGCCGTCGACGATGCCGGAGGAGTTGCCCGCGTGGTGCACGTGCTCGATCCGTTCGACGGTCAGGTACTTCTCCAGCGCGACCGCGTCGAACCCGCCGTGCTCCCCGATCGCGGCGAACGACAACGGCAGCCCGGCCAGCGTCTCCACCGACGTCCCGGGCCGAACCAGTTCGTCGTGGTCCAGGATCAGCAGGCCGTTGCGATCCACCACGGGTACGACGGAGCGCCCGAAGTACCCGTTCGCCCAGGCCTTCGCGGCGCGAGCGTGCGACTCGGCGGCGTACGCGTCGACGTCGGTCCGGGAGAAGCCGTCAAGGGTTGCGATCAGGTCGGCGCTGATGCCTTGCGGAATGAAGCCGGTCGCGAGCGCGGTCTCCGGGTCCATCGCCCACGCCCCACCGTCCGAGCCCATCGGCACGCGCGACATCGACTCGACGCCACCGGCCAGAATGAAGTCCTCCCAACCGGACCGCACCCGCTGCGCTGCCTGGTTGACAGCTTCCAGACCCGACGCGCAGAAGCGGTTCAGCTGGACGCCGCCGGTCGTCTCGGGATAGCCGGCCATCAGTACGGCGGTGCGCGCGATGTCCATACCCTGGTCGCCGATCGGCGTGACGACGCCCAGCACGACGTCGTCGATCGCGGCCGGGTCCAGGTCAGGGTGCCGGCGGCGCAGTTCGGTGAGCAGCCCGGTGATCAACTGGATCGGCTTCACCTCGTGCAGCGCGCCGGTGGGCTTGCCCTTGCCGCGCGGCGTGCGCAGCGCGTCGTACAGAAAGGCGTCGGTCATGGGGCCTCCCGGAGAACCGTCATACCGCCGATTGTGACAGTAGTGCTGTCACGGTGGTCAAGGGCGACTCGTTATGATCTCGGCCATGTCCGAGCTCGCGGGGGACGACGCGACGCTGACAGTGGACGAACTGTCGGCGCGGGTCGGGATGACGGTGCGCACGCTGCGCTTCTATGCCGGTCGGGGCCTCATCCCGCCGCCGATCCGGCGCGGCCGGGTCGGGTATTACGGTCCGGAGCACATTGCCCGGCTGGACCTGGTGCGCGAACTGCAGGCGCACGGGTTCACGCTGCAGGCGATCGAGGGGTACCTCGAGCGGATCCCGTCGGACGCAACCCCGCAGGACATCGCCCTGCACCGGACCCTGCTGACACCGTGGATGCGCGATCTGCCCGAGACACTGGACCGGGCGGCGCTGGTCCGCCGAACTGGACGGGACCTGAGCGACGACGACATCGAGATGCTGGTCGCGCTCGGCGTGGTCGAGCCGACGCCCGACGAGGACGTGTTCCGGGTCGCGACCGCCCATCTCAGCCTCGGCGTCGAACTGCTCGACCTGGACCTCCCGGTCGAAGCCGTGCTGGACGCCGGCCGGATCTTCACCGAGCACGGCCGAGCAATCGCCGAGGAACTCACCGAGGTGTTCCGGACCAAGGTCTGGCCGCACTACCGCGAGTCCGGCGGCCCACCCGAGCACATCCAGGAACTGGTCGAACGATTCAAGCCGGTCACGATTCAAGGGCTGGTACTCGCCTACGAGCGCGCCGTCGGCGAGACACAGCGAGACACGATCCGCCGCCAAGGCAACCGCAACAGCCGCCCCCGCCCGATCCGCAAGAAGTAGAACGGCTCACCGGCCAACCAGTCCACTTCACCGGCCGACCACACCCGCCCTGTCGTCGGCGTAGAGCTCCCGGGCCGTCGGCCGCGCTCCCCCAACGTCACCGGATGTCCCCATCTTCGTCGACGCACCGCGTCCCGCCGCGGACGCGCGGCATCCGCCAGAGAACCTCGCGTGTGCCAGCAGTCGGGGGTGCGTCCGCGCGGCGGGGGCCTTGAACAGGTAATAACGGGTCCAACCGCACCAGTTCCTGTTCAAGCCCCTCGGGAGGTGTTTGGGGTGAGAGGCCGGCCCGTGCCACAAGACCGGCGTGTGCCAGACGGCGGGTGTGTGCCAGAAGGCGGGTGTGTGCCAGAAGGCGGGTGTGTGCCAGAAGGCGGGGGCTTGCCCGCGCGGCGGGGGCCTTGAACAGGTAATAACGGGTCCAACCGCACCGGTTCCTGTTCAATCCCCCGGGAGGTGTCCAGGGTGGCAGGCGAACGTGCGACAGACGGCGGGTGTGCCAGAAGGCGGGTGTGTGCCAGAAAGTGGGGGCTTGTCCGCGCGGCGGGGGCCTTGAACAGGTAATAACGGGTGCAAGCGCACAGGTTCCTGTTCAAGCCCCCGGGAGGTGTTTGGGGTGAGAGGCCGGCGCGTGCCACAAGACCGGCGTGTGCCAGAAGGCGGGCATGTGCCACAAGGCGGGGGCTTGTCCGCGCGGCGGGGGCCTTGAACAGGTAATAACGGGTCCAACCGCACCAGTTCCTGTTCAAGCCATCGACGCGGAGCTGGGGCGTCGAGGATCCGCGCAGCAGTCGGAGGGTTCGGTCAGGCCTTCGGGATGCGGAGGTACGTGAGGCCGCGGAGGTCCAGGTAGGTGTCGTCGGGGGTGGTCACGACCCGGAGCAGGACCGACTCGCAGCCGTTGCAGCGGGCAACCATTCCGGGCGCGTCGACATACAGGCGAGCCTCGGCGAACACCGCGGTCTGGCCGCAGCCGTCGCAGCGGCCGACGGCCGAGGTGAGGTCGACGGCGAACACTTCGCTGAGGGCGCCGGCGGCCGCGTTGCCGTCGAGGTAGTTGGCTTGGGTCATCCGAACCGCTCCGTTCTCACGTCGGCCGGGTCGTGCCCGGCCGCGACCAGCAGATTGGCCACCGTCTCCACGAACGGTGTCGGGCCGCAGACGTAGGTCGTCGCGCCGTCCCCGGGTTTGAACGCGTACTGCTCGATCAGCTCGGCGTCGATCCGCCCGACCCGCGGCTCACCGGGCGGCGCCTCGCGGGTGTACACCAGCCGGACGTCGACGTCGTCGGACGCGGCCAGCTGCTTCAGGTCCTGCACGTAGATCACCGTCTCCGGACGCCGCACCGAGTACAGCAACCGCATCGGGGTCCCGGAGCCGGCCGCCGCCTGCAGCATCGCCCGCAGCGGCACGACGCCCGATCCCCCGCCGATCAGCTGCACCGGCCCTTCCTGGCCGGGCTTCCACACGAACCAGCCGCCGACCGGCCCGCGGATCTCCAGCGGGTCGCCGGCCTTCAGCACGTCGACGAGGTACGGCGACACCTCACCGTCGACGACCCGCTCCACGGTGAGCTCGATCGTCGACCCCGACGAGCCTGTCGACCCCGTCGGCCCTGTCCAGGCCGAGGCGATCGAGTACGACCGGGACGCGCGGTACCCGTCCGGGGCGGTCAGCCGGACGTCGAGATGCTGCCCCGCGAGGTGCCCCGGCCAGTCCGGGACGTCGAGCACGAGGGTGCGGGCGCTCTCGGTCTCCCGCCGTACCTCGGTGACCGTGGCGACCTGCCACCTCAGTCGCCGGCGTATCGCTGTTCTTTCCATGGGTCTCCGTACTCGTGATAGCCGGCGGTCTCCCAGAAACCGAGGTCCTCGGTGTCGGACAGCACCAGACCGCGCACCCACTTGGCGCTCTTCCAGAAGTACAGGTGTGGGACGAGCAGCCGCGCCGGACCCCCGTGCTCGGGGTCGAGCGGTTCGCCGTCGTACTCGTACGCGATCCAGGACCGGCCGTCGAGCAGGTCCTCGAGCGGCACGTTCGTGGTGTAGCCGCCGTAGCTGTGCGCCATCGCGTAGTCGGCGCCGGTCTCGACGTCGGCCAGCAGCGTGTCGAGGGACACGCCCTTCCAGGACGTCTGCAGTTTGGACCACCGGGTCACACAGTGGATGTCCTTGGTGATCTCCTCGGCCGGCAGCGCCATCAGCGCAGCCCAGTCCCACTTGTACTTCTCACCGGTCTCCGTGGTGACCGTGAACTCCCAGTGATCGGTCAGGATGTGCGGCGTCGGCCCGGCCGACAGCACCGGGAAGTCCCGCGTCAGGTACTGCCCCGGCGGCAGGTCCGCACCGCCGCCACGACGGCCTGAGAATCCTGGCGACACGATGTTCATGCCGACCCCTCCCTCGGCGGGCCGGATCTCCCACCGCTCCGCACCGGACTGACCATCGCATCGTACGGCGCCGGCCCGCTGTGTGGTCGAGCAGTGTGGTCGAGCATTGTGGTCGAGCTGGGTGATCGAGCTGGGTGATCGAGCTGAGTGGTCGAGCTGGGTGATTGAGCGGTCGGCGATTGGGTACCGGAGGCGCGGCCGCTGCGTACGACGAACGTAGGACGGGCCGGCCGAACCCTCCCTTGACACCTGTGCCCATGAGCAATCCGATGGTCGCCCGGCCGCTAGAGTGGTGTACTCACTCGGCGGCGGTACGAACCTGGACGGAATGCGTGGATCTGGATCGCAGTGCACGGGTGTGGGGGTCGATCAAGGCCTCCGCACACGCTGCCGGTTCGCATCCGACGCTGCTGGACGCGGTGCGGGCCTGTGCGCGCGTACTGTCGGCCGCGGGGTCACCTTCGCCATGGCGCGCGACAACTCCTGGGAGCCGCTGATCGCGAGCAGCCCGGAAGCCACCGAACTGGAGGACGCGCAGTTCGCGCTCGGTGAAGGGCCGAGCGGGGACGCGCTCCGGGACGGCATCCCGGTCCTGGAATCCGATCTCGCCGGCCTCGCGGCCGGGCGCCGCTGGCCCGCGTTCGCCGCGGCCGCCACGGACCGTGACATCGGCGGCGCCTTCGCCTTCCCGATCGGGATCGGCGCGGCCCGCATCGGCGTTCTCACCGTGTACCGCCGCGAGCGCGAACCGCTGTCGGCGGACCAGCTGCAGGACGCATTGGTGTACACCGACGCCGTCCTCGTGCTCGCGCTCGACGAACGCGTCGGCGCGGACAGCAGCCCCGAGGAGCTCGTCGAGGCGGCGTTCAGCGCCCGGCGCGCCGAAGTACACCAGGCTACCGGCGCGGTCGCCGCGCAGCTCGGCACCAGCGTCACCGATGCACTCGCCCGGCTGCGGGCACATGCCTACAGCAGTGGCCTGTCTCTGCAGGAGGTGGCCGCCGCGGTGATGGCGCGCCGGCTCCTGTTCGAGTCCGACCATGCTGTCCCCGGAACGAAGGACACTGACACCCAGCATGCGGATCCGCAGGAGGACTCATGAGTGCATCTGACCGACGAGTCCGTGAGGTGTTCATCGAGTTGTCGGACACTCTGGTCGACGACTTCGACATCATCGAGTTCCTGGATCGGCTCGCGACGCGCTGCAACGAACTGCTCGACGTGTCGGCCTGCGGCATCCTGCTCGTCGACCACCTGGGCGCACTCAACCTCGTCGCGGCCTCCAGCGCCCAGGCCCGGATGGTCGAGCTCGGCCAGCTGCAGAACCTCGAAGGCCCCTGTCTCGACGCGTTCACCACCGGCCGGCCCGTGCAGTACGCCGACCTGCGGGCCGAGAGTGCGCCCTGGCCGCGGTTCACGGCAGCCGCACTGGAGGCCGGCTATCTGGCGGTCCATGCGATCCCGATGCGGCTGCGCGACAGCACGCTCGGCGCCGTCAACCTGTTCAGCAGCCGGTCCGGTCCACTGGACGAGGACACTGTCCTGCTCGCACAGGCGCTGGCCGACGCGGCGACGATCGGCATCGTCCACCAGCGGACGCTGGAGCGGCACGAGACCGTCACCGAGCAGCTGCAGACGGCGCTGAACAGCCGGATCCTGATCGAGCAGGCCAAGGGCTATCTCAGCCACAGCCTGTCGCTCGACGTGGACATGGCGTTCGACATCCTGCGGAAGTACGCGCGCGCCAACAACCGCCGGCTGACCGACGTCGCCACCGAGGTCGTCGAGGGCCGCCTCACGCTGACGCCCTGACGGTCAGACACCCATCGTGCGACCGATGATTTCTTTCATGATTTCGGTGGTGCCGCCGTAGATGGTCTGGACCCGCGTGTCCAGGTAGGCCCTGGCGATCGGGTACTCGGCCATGAACCCGTAACCGCCGTGCAATTGCAGGCAACGGTCGACGACCTTCTTCTGCAGCTCGGTGGTCCACCACTTCGCCATCGCGGCCTCGGCCACGGTCAAAGTGCCCGCGTTCAGCTCCTCCATGCAGCGGTCCACGAACACCCGGGCGATCTGCGTCTCGGTGGCGATCTCGGCCAGCACGAACCGGCTGTTCTGGAACGAGCCGATCGGTCGGCCGAACGCCGTCCGGTCCTTCACATAGCGCAGCGTCTCGTCGAGCATGCTCTCGCACGCGGCCGCGGCGGCCACCGCGATCGCCAGCCGCTCCTGGGGCAGTTTCTCCATCAGGTACCGGAAACCCTGCCCTTCCTCACCGAGCAGATTGCGCACCGGGACCTCGACGTTGTCGAAGAACAACTCGGCGGTGTCCTGGGCCTTCAGCCCGATCTTCTCCAGGTTCCGTCCGCGCTCGAAACCAGGCATCCCGCGCTCGACCACGAGCAGCGAGATCCCTTGCGCGCCGGCGTCCGGATCGGTCTTGGCGGCCACGATCACCAGGTCGGCGAGGATGCCGTTGGAGATGAACGTCTTCTGCCCGTTCAGTACGTAGTGGTCGCCGTTGCGCAGCGCGGTCGTCCGCATCCCCTGCAGGTCACTGCCCGCACCGGGCTCGGTCATCGCGATCGCGGTGATCGTCTCCCCCGAACAGAACCCCGGCAGCCAGCGGGCCTTCTGTTCCGGCGTCGCGCAGTCGAGCAGGTACGCCGAGTTGATGTCGGTCTGGATGGCGAAGCCGACCCCGCTGGCCCGGACCCTGGTCAGCTCCTCGCTGAGCACCGCGTTGAACCGGAAGTCCCGCGCGCCCCCACCGCCGTACTCGGTCGGCATCATGAAGCCGAGCAGGCCCGCGCTGCCCGCCGCGGTCCAGAGCTCGCGCGGCACGATGCCGTCCTCCTCCCAGCGGTCGTGGTGCGGCACGATCTCCTTCTCGCAGAACGACCGGACGGTCTCGCGGAAGGCGGCGTGATCGGCCTCGAAGAGTCTGCGATGCACGTGGGTCCTTTCAATCCTTGGCCTGCACGGCGGCCCCCGAGGCCAGCAGGCTGTCGATATCGGTGATGCCCCAGTCGGTCAGCGCCTCCCGGGTGTGCTCCCCCGGCCGTGCGGGCGGCCGGCCCAGGCTGGTGGATGTCCGGTCGAAGCGTGGCGCGGGTGCCGCCTGCCGGACGCCGTGATGCTCCACGAACGTGCCCCGGGCCATCAGGTGCGGATGGTCGTTCGCGAGCGGCAGCACCGGCGCGACACAGGCGTCGGAGCCGTCGAAGGCCGCTGCCCACTGCGCCTGGGTCCGCTGCCGGAAGGTCTCCGCGAACAGCTTGCGGAGTGCAGGCCAGTTCGCCAGGTCGTTGCGGTCCGGCGCGTCGACGCCGAGCTTCTCCACGAGTTCCTCGTAGAACTGCGGTTCGAGCGCACCGACCGCGACGTGCTTGCCGTCGGCGGTCTCGTACACGTCGTAGAACGGCGCGCCGGTGTCGAGCAGATTCGTCCCCCGCTCCTGCCGCCACGTGCCGGCCGCGAGGGCGCCGAGCAGCATCGTGGTCAGGTGCGCGGCGCCGTCCACGATTGCGGCGTCCACCACCTGGCCGCGGCGGCTGCGCTGCGCCTCGTTCAGCGCCGCGAGGACACCGATCACGAGGTACAGCGAACCGCTCGCGAAATCACCGAGCAGGTTGGCCGGGACCTGCGGCGGCCCGCCGGCCCGGCCGATCAGATGCAGCGCACCGGACACGGCGAGGTAGTCGATGTCGTGGCCGGCGGTCTGCGCGAGCGGGCCGTCCTGTCCCCATCCCGTCATCCGCCCATAGACCAGCCGCGGGTTGATCGCATGACAATCCGTCGGCCCCAGCCCGAGCCGCTCGGCGACACCGGGCCGGAACCCTTCGACCAGTACGTCGGCCTGCGCAACCAACCGACGTACGACGTCGACCGCGGCCGGCTGTTTGAGGTCCAGGGCCGCACTCCGACGGCCACGGGCGACCAGGTCCAGCTCCGGCGGTCCCATCGACAACGCACCGCCCGGCCGGTCGATCCGGAGCACCTCGGCACCGAGCTCGGCGAGCAGCATGCACGCGAACGGCGCCGGACCGAGCCCGGCCAGCTCGACCACTTTCACGCCCTCGAGTGGACCCATCGACCTATTGTGACAGTTCTACTGTCACAATCGTCAAGCACCATAGGTCAGGCGGGCGCGACCGGCGATGCGAGCAAGCGGTCGAGGCGTACCCCCTCGGAGCAAGCGTCAGCCACCCGCCGAGCACGAGAGCCCCGCAACCGCTCGAAGTCGTCGACGGGTCACTCGCGAAAGGCCTCGGCCGCCCGCTGCACGGTGGCGTAGTACTCGGACCAGCCGGCCTCGTCGAACAGGTCGGCGTCCTTGCCGCCCTGCCCGTCGATCAGCTCCCGGATGATGTCGGCATGGCCGGCGTGGTGCGCGGTCTCGTCGACCACGCGGATCAGCAGCGCGCCGAACGTCGTACGGCGCTTGTCCTCGGACCAATGCGGCACCTCGGCGGGGTGATCGAGCTCGAAGTGCGCGATCGACGCGTCGCTGTGTGCGCAAGCCTCCTTGTACAGGCCGGTGATGTACTCGGTCGACTCGTCCGGCTTCACCCACAGATCGGCGCCCTCCCACACGGACCCGTCGGCCTCCCACGGCAACTGCTCGGCCGGCGGCCTGCCGACGCTGGTGCCGAGGTAGACGTACTCGACGCCGGTCAGGTGCTTCACCAGGCCGAGCAGGTTCGTCCCGGAGGGCACCAGCGGGCGCCGCCGGTCGTACTCGCTCAGGCCGTCGAGCTTGGCGAGCATCAGCGCCCGCGTGTCCTGGAGGTAGTCCTGCAGCACGGTCTTCATGGAGCTCCCGGGGGTACGAACGGTACGGCGGGTGCGCCGGCTTCGATCAGGCGCAGGAGCGCGCCGGTGTCGGCATACTCGTCGATCATGTCGGCCAGGCGGTCCAGCCGCGCCTCGCGCTGCGCCGCGAACGACACCGAACCGTCCGGCGCCGGCTTGCCGGTCAGAGCGGCCACCTCGCGCAGGAACTTGTGCCGCGCGCCGTCGTCGTCCAGCAGCCCGTGCCAGATCGTGCCCCAGACGGCACCGGACCGGCAGCCGCCCGGGAACGGATCCGCGGCGCCGGTCACGTCGACCACGCCGTGGTGGATCTCGTACGCCGTCGGCGCCGGTCGCGCGAGCACCTTCTCGCGCGCGAAGGTCGTTGTCACCGGCAACAACCCGAGACCGGGGTGCTCACCGCGGGCCTCGACACCTTCCGGGTCGCGGACCAGCGTGCCCAGTGCCTGGTAGCCGCCGCAGATTCCGAGCACCGGCCGGCCGGCGGCCACCCGTGCCGCCACGGCATCGGCCAGTCCGTTCGCCCGCAGCCAGTCCAGGTCGGAAATGGTCGCCCGCGAGCCGGGTAGGACGACGAGGTCGGCATCGCGGATCTCGGTCGCGCTCGTGGTGAAGAACACGCTGTTGGTCGGCTCGACCGCCAGCGCGTCCAGATCGGTGAAGTTGCTGATCCGCGGGAACCGCACCACCGCGATCGTCAGCAGGTCGGCCGGCGCGGCGCGCCGGACCGGAATGTCGAGCGCGTCCTCGGAGTCCAGCCAGAGCTCGGGCAGCCAGGGCAGCACGCCGTACGTCGGCCGCCCGGTGACCGACGTCAGCATGTCGATGCCGGGCTGCAGCAACGAGACGTCGCCGCGGAACTTGTTCACCAGGAAGCCGCTGATCAGCGCCTGGTCGGCCGCGTCGAGCAACGCGACCGTGCCGAACATCGACGCGAACACTCCCCCGCGGTCGATGTCACCGACCACCACCACGGGCGTCCGCGCGTGCTGCGCGAGCCCCATGTTCACGTAGTCCGACTGCCGCAGGTTGATCTCGGTCGGGCTGCCGGCGCCTTCGCTGATCACCACGTCGTACCGCGCCGCGAGGTCGTCGTACGCCGCGAAGGCCGCCTTCGCCAGCTCGGCCCGCTCGGTCAGGAAACCGCGCGACGACAGCTCACCCCACGGCTCGCCCATCAGGACCACGTGACTGCGACGGTCGCCGCCCGGCTTGAGCAGCACCGGGTTCATCGCGGCCTCGGGCTCGGCCCGGGCGGCCACCGCCTGGATCCACTGCGCGCGGCCGATCTCGGTGCCGTCCGCGCAGACCATCGAGTTGTTCGACATGTTCTGCGCCTTGAACGGCGCCACCCGCACGCCCTGCCGCGCCAACCATCGGCACAGCCCGGTGACGACGGTCGTCTTCCCCGCGTCCGACGTCGTCCCGGCGATCAGCAGTGAGCCCACGCAGCGATCCTAGGTGGGCCTACCGACAGAACTGCACCGACAGTCCTGCACCGACAGTCTTGCGCGACCGGCCTAGGGTTCGTCCTGCGGTGGCTGCCCTTGCTCCGGCTCCGGCTTCACCGGGGTGATCCGGCGCCCCTGCGCGTCGGTGCTCGGCAGCCGCGGCGTCGCACCCTGGAACCGGGTGCCGCCTGCCCGGGACGTGGCCGACAACGGCTTGGCGATGTTCTCCAGCGACTGGCCCTCGGCGTCCACGCCGAAGAACCAGGCGATCAGACCGCCGGCCAGCATCACGGCCGCACCGATGATGTACCCGACCGTGAGCGGCCCGCGCGCCGGGTTCTCACCCTCGCCGATCAGCGACGCGAACAGGAACGGCGCCACCACACCACCGGTCAGCTGCGAGATCGCGAAGAAGAACGAGATCGCCTGGCCGCGCAGCTCGATCGGGAAGATCTCGCTCACCGTCAGGTACGCCGACGACGCACCGGCCGAGGCGAAGAAGAACACCACGCACCACAGGCCGGTCAGCGTCGCGGCACTCAGCACGCCGGCGTTGAACAGCAGCGCGGTGATGAACAGCACGATGGCCGACAACCCGTACGTACTCAAAATCATCTTCCGGCGGCCGATGGTGTCGAACAGATGCCCGAGCAGCAGCGGCCCGGCCAGGTTGCCGATCGCGAACGGGAAGAAGTACAGCGCGACGCTGGAGTCGCTGAGACCGAAGTACGACTTCAGCACCAGCGCGTAGGTGAAGAAGATTGCGTTGTAGAGGAACGCCTGGGTGACCATCATCGAGAACCCGAGGAACGACCGGCTCTTGTAGTCACGCAGCATCACGCGGGCGATCTCGCGGTACGTCACCGGCGGGTAGTCGACCACCTCGATGGCCTCGTCGTCGCCGACCGCACGCAGCTCGCCGCCTTGCTCGCGGACCTTGGCCTCGATCGCGTCGACGGTCCGCTCGGCCTCCTCGACCCGGCCGTGCGTCATCAGCCAGCGCGGGCTCTCCGGGATGTGCCGGCGCAGGAAGATGATCGCCAGGCCCAGCACCGGGCCCATCAGGAAGCACAGCCGCCAGCCCCACTCGATCGCGACGATGTCGGTGTTCAGCAGCACCAGGCCGACCGCGGAACCGATCAGGGCGCCGCCCCAGTACGTGCCGTTGATGCCGATGTCGACGCGGCCGCGGTACTTCGACGGGATCAGCTCGTCGATCGCGGAGTTGATCGCGGCGTACTCACCGCCGATGCCCATGCCGGCCACGAACCGGAAGAACAGCAGCGAGTAGAGGTTCCACGACAGACCGGCCGCGCCGGAGGCGATCAGGTAGACCAGCAACGTGACGATGAACAGGTTGCGGCGGCCGAGCCGGTCGGTCAGGCGGCCGAAGAACAGCGCTCCGACCACCTCACCGGCCAGGTAGATTGACCCCATCAGACCGACCTGGGCCGTGGTCAGACCCAGGGTCTCGGTCTCCTTCAGCACGTTCCCGACCAGCGACACCAGCTGGATTTCGAGACCGTCCAGGATCCACGAGACACCGAGACCGACCACGATCATCCAGTGGAACTTCGTCCACGGCAGCCGGTCCATCCGGGCCGGTACCAGACTTGGTATCGCCTTGCCGTGCTCCAACGCCTGATCGCTCATCCCAGCTCCTCCCGACCTGTGCAGTTGCGAAGCCGAATGGCCGGTACCCCGTGAGCGACGGACTCCAAACCCTGGGTCATCGCCCGGCGGCTAGAGTGGCGAGCATGGAGAACGACATCACCGTGGTGGACGCCAAGGACCACAGCCGCTACGAGGCGCACGACGCCGACGGCACGCTGATGGGCTTCGTCGACTACCGTCTGCAGCCGGGCGTCATCATCTTCCGCCACGCCGAGACGCTGCCGGAGTTCCGCGGCCGCGGCGTGGCCGGCACGATCGCCGCCAAGTCGCTGGACGACGCCCGCGCGCTCGGGCTCCGGGTGAAGCCGGCCTGCCCGTTCTACCAGGACTACCTCGCCGGCCACACCGAGTACGCCGACCTGGTCGAGGCCGCCCGATGACGGCTCCTGTTCTCGGCAAGGTGCAGTGGCGGCCCGCCGGTGACGTTCCGGAGTTGCTGGCGGCGCCGGTGCGGGACGCGCTCGGCGAGCTGCCGGCGTACGCGGCCCCGATCGACCCGGAGCTGGCCGACACCGCCGCCTTCTGCGCGGAGTACGACGTCCCGATGGCCGCCTCCGCGAACTGCGTGATCGTCCTCGGCAAGCGCGCCGGCGAGCAGTCGTACGCCGCGGTCCTGGTGCTGGCCACCGACCGCGCCGACGTGAACGGCGTGATCCGCAAGCACCTCGGCGTCCGGAAGATCTCGTTCGCGGCGCAGGACGACGCGGTCAGCTCGACCGGCATGGAGTACGGCGGGATCACGCCGATCGGGCTGCCCACGGACTGGCCAGTGCTGATCGACGAGGCGGTCGTCCAGGCCGGGCCGGTGGTGATCGGCAGCGGGATCCGCGGCTCGAAGATCCTGATCGACGCCGCCGCGCTCGCGAAGTTGCCCACAGCAACGGTGCTGGACCTCGCGCAACACTGAGCCGCTGAACGACGAGGCTGGTGTGGATGGAGCACCGTGACTGGCCGGCCGAGTACGCCGCGCTGACCGCGGCCGATCGCCGCTCGCCGCTGCCGCCCGCGGAGCTGGACCGGCTCGCGGTGGCCGCGTTCGTCCTCGGCCACGACGAGGAGGTCGTCGGCTACCGCGAGCGGGCCTACGAAGGTCATCTCGCCGGCGGCGACGTGGTGGCCGCGATCCAGAGCGGGTTCTGGCTCGGGTTCCATCTGCAACAGCGCGGCGAGCTCGCCCGCGCGGCCGGCTGGCAAGCGCGGATCGAGCGGTTGGTGCCGGCCGACGTACCGCAGCTGGCCGGGATGGTCGCGATGGCGAACGCGGCGCTGCTGATGAACTCCGGCGACGCGGCCGCTGCCCTGCCGCTGTTCGAGCAGAACATGGCCTGGGCCGCCGAGCCCGACGCGATCGTGCTGGCCGCGCTCGGCCGCGGCAACTGCCTGGCCATGCTCGGCCGTGGTGACGAGGCGCTGAAGGCGCTGGACGAGGCGATGGTGCATGTCACCGCGAGCGAGGTCCAGCCGCAGGTCGCCGGGATGGCGTACTGCGCGGTGATCGCGCTGTGCATGAACCTGTACGACTTCCGCCGCGCGCAGGAATGGACGCAGGCGTTGACCGGCTGGTGCGATCAGCAGTCCGGCCTGGTGCCGTACCGCGGGACGTGCCTGGTGCACCGTGCACAGATCCTGCACCTGCGCGGTGCCTGGTCCGACGCAGCCGACGCGGCCACGGACGCGTGCAGGCGCCTGGCACCTGGCGCGGTCGGTGCGGCGTGGTACCAGCTCGCCGAGGTCGAACGGCAGCGCGGGCAGTACGAAGCCGCGGAGCGCGCGTATCTCGCGGCGGCCGCCGACGGCGTGGACGTACAGCCCGGGCTCGCGCGCCTGCGCGCCGCGCAAGGCCGACTGGACCAGGCCGTCGCCGGACTCGAACGCGCCCTCGCCGAGGACGAGTTCGCACCCGGACGGCCGATGCTGCTCGCGGCCCGGGTCGAGCTGGCGATCGCCGCCGGAGACCGCGAGACAGCGCGCAAATCGGCCGCCCAGTTGAATGACCTGGCGCGGACGGATTCGCCGTACCTGCAGGCGCTGGCGGCGTACTCGGAGGGCGCGGCGCGGATCGCGTGCGACGATCCGCGCGGGGCGATCCCCGCGCTGCGGCGCGCGTGGTCGCTGTGGCAGCAACTCGAGATGCCGTACGAGGGCGCCCGGACCCGGCTGCTCGTCGGCCGCGCCTGCCGACTGCTCGGTGACGTGGACGCCGAGCAGATGGAGCTGGACAGTGCGCGGGCGGTCTTCGAGCGGCTCGGGGCGGTCGCCGATCTCGCCGCGCTGGAGCCGGAGCGCGGCGCGGGGCTGAGTCCGCGCGAACTTGAAGTACTGCGTCTGCTCGCCACCGGCGCGACGAACCGGGCGATCGCCGACCAACTCTTCCTCAGCGAGCGGACCGTGGCACGGCACGTCAGCAACCTCTTCGCGAAGCTCGGCGTGAACACCCGCGCGGCCGCGACGGCGTACGCCTACGAGCACGGCCTCACCGGGTGACTCAGTTGGGTAGAAATGACCATGCGGCGCGGCCGGGGTTGGCGTCATCGGTTGATGTGCGGCCCGACTCCCCGACCTACCGTGAGGTCATGGAGACAGTGGGGACTGTGGTGATCGGCGCGGGACAGGCCGGTCTGGCGATGGGGTACTACCTGCGCCGCGCGCGCATCGATTTCGTCGTACTCGAGGGCAACGACCGGGTCGGGGAGTGCTGGCGGAAGCGGTACGACTCGCTGCGGCTGTTCAGTCTGCCGAGGTACGCGAGCCTGCCGGGGTTGCGGATCGGCACCGCGGACTGCCCGAACCGGGACGAGATGGCCAACTACCTCGAGCAGTACGTCGACCATCACCAGTTGCCCGTGCGCACCGGCGTCCGGGTGACGAGGTTGACGCGTGACGACGACGGGTTCCTCGTGGAGACGACGAGCGGCACGTGGCGGGCCGACAACGTGGTGGTGGCGGCCGGGATGCACAGTGTGCCGCGGTGGCCGGCGTTCGCGGCCGAGGTCGATCCGTCGACCCGGCAGCTGCACTCGCTGGAGTACCGCAACCCGTCGCAGTTCGCGGACGGCACGGTCCTGGTCGTTGGTGCGGCCAACTCCGGTACCGACATCGCGCTGGAGGCCGTGAAGACGCATCGCACCGTGCTGGCGGGCCGGCATCCGGGTCAGGTACCGGTGGACATCGACTCCAGGGCCGGGCACCTGCTGACGCCGATCGTGATGTTCCTGTTCAAGTACGTGCTGACCCGCGGTACGCCGATGGGTCGGAAGGCGATCGCGAACGCCGTCCGCAACGGGCTGCCGTTGACCCGCAACAAGCTCGAGCACCTGGACGCGGCGGGGATCCAACGCGTCGAGCGCATCGTCGAGGTCCGCGAGGGCAAGCCGGTCACGTCCGACGGCAAAGTTCTGGACGGCATCGGGACCGTCGTGTGGTGCACCGGATCGGACCCGGATCACCGCTGGATCGAGCTGCCGGTGTTCGACGAGCACGGATGGCCGCGGCACGAGCGCGGCGTGAGCACCGACGTTCCCGGGCTGGCGTTCCTCGGGCTGGACTTCCAGTACACGATCGCCTCGGCCAGCATCCAGGGTGTGGACCGCGACGCTCGCTTCCTCGTCAGACATCTGCGCCGCCGGGGCGCCGCTCGACTCGCCCGACGGACGACCGACCAGCCGATACCTGTAGACAGCCGGTAGCATCACCCGCTGAAATGGGTGCGTGGCTGGGCGTGGGTCAGGGTGAGTGAGCAGACGGTGAGCGGCGGCGACGGTGGTCCGACCGCTCTCCGGATCATGCTCGGTGGGCAACTGCGGCGGATGCGCGAATCCGCCGGGATCAGTCGTGCCGACGCGGGCTGGCAGATCCGCGCCTCGGAATCCAAGGTCAGCCGGATGGAACTCGGCCGGGTCGGGTTCAAGGAGCGGGACGTCAGCGACCTGCTCGACCTGTACGGGATGGCCGACGAGCACGAGCGGTTCCGGCTGATGGAGCTGGCCCGGGCCGCGAACAACCCGGGCTGGTGGTCACGGTACGGCGACGTGATGCCGAGCTGGTTCGCGAACTACGTCGGCCTCGAGGTGGCCGCGACGCTGATCCGGACGTACGAGGTGATGTTCGTCCCCGGCCTGCTGCAGACCGAGGAGTACGCACGCGCCGTCGTTCAGATGGGCAAGTCGTTCCTGCCGCATCAGGAGGTCGACCAGCGGGTGGAGTTCCGGGTGACCCGGCAGCAGATCCTCACCCGGCCGAACCCGGCCCGGCTGTGGGTCGTGATCGACGAGTCGGTGCTGCACCGCCCGGTCGGCGGCGAGGACGTGATGCGGGCGCAGATCGAGCACCTGCTCAAGTGGTCGCAGCAGCCGAACATCACGCTCCAGGTGATGCCGTTCAGCAGCGTCGGGTACCCGGGCGCGGGCGGCGCGTTCAGCCTGCTGCGGTTCGCCGACGGCGACCTGCCGGACATCGTCTACATCGAGCACGCGGCGAGCGCGGTCTACCTGGACAAGGTCGAAGAGGTCGACGAGTACGTCGCGATCATGGAGGGCCTGACGATCTCAGCGGCTCCGGTCTCCGCTACCGAGGGCCTCCTGCTGGAGGCCCTCGCGCGGATGTGACCCTGCCTGGGTTGTGGTTCAGGCGATCTTGAGGTCGACCTTGATGTTGCCGCGGGTCGCGTTGGAGTACGGGCAGACCTGGTGGGCCTTGGCGACCAGGTCCTCGGCGACGGCGTTGTCGACGCCGGGCAGGCTGACCACGAGGGCGACCTCGAGTCCGTAGCCCGCACCGCCGTTGACCGGGCCGATGCCGACCTCGGCGGTGACGGTCGAGCCGCTGACGTCGACGCGCTCACGCCGGGCGACGACCTGCAATGCGCTCTGGAAGCAGGCCGCGTAACCGGCCGCGAACAGCTGCTCGGGGTTGGTGCCCTGGCCGTTGCCGCCCATTTCGGCCGGCGGGGCGACGACCACGTCGAGCTTGCCGTCGTCGGAAGCAACCTTGCCGTCCCGGCCGCCGTGCGCGGTGGCGTGAGCGGTGTACAGAACCTTTTCGACTGCGATGGTCATGCTGTTCTCCTAGTGGGAGGGATCGAGAACGAGCTTGCCGACGGTACGGCGGGCTCGCAGGTCTTGGTGGGCGGTGGCCGCGGCGGACAACGGGTAGTCGCCGCCGACGATCGGCCGGAGGTCACCGGCCGCGGTCAGGTCGAACAACTCGGCGAGCGGGCCGCCGAGCAGCTTGGGGTCGGCGAAGCAGTCGGCGAGCCAGAAGCCGGCGACCGTCTTCGAGCCCTTCATCAGCCGGCCCGGGTCGAGCGCCGCGGCCTGCTGCCGGGAAGCGGCACCGAAGGTGACCAGGCGTCCGAAGCGGGCCAGCGCAGCGAACGATTCGTCGAAGGTCGGGCCGCCGACCATCTCCAGCACGATGTCGACGCGGCGGCCCTCGTTCGCCTCGATGATGCGGTCCTTCAGGCCTTCCGGCGTACCGTCGATCGCGGCGTCGGCGCCGAGTTCGAGCACCTGCCGGCGCTTCTCGTCGGTGGACGCGGTCGCGATCACCCGACCGGCGCCCCACCGCTTCGCGAGCTGGACGGCCAGCGATCCGACACCGCCGGCACCGGCGTGCACGAGGACGGACTCCTCTGGCTGCAGATGCGTCGAGGTCTTCAGCAGGTGCCACGCCGTGGTGCCCTGCAGAACGAGTGCGAGGGCCTGCCCATCGGTCACGCCGTCCGGCACATCCCAGGCGTACGGCGCCTGCGCGACGGCCTGCTCGGCGTACCCACCGGAACCGACCAACGCAACCACCCGCCGGCCGTCGGCGGTCCGCCCGACCACCTCGGCGCCGGGGATCAGCGGCAGCTCGGTCTTCGACAGGTAGCTGTCCTCGACCTGGTGGGTGTCGGCGTAGTTGATGCCGGCCCGATCGACCGTGATCAGCACCTGCCCGTCGCCGGCCACCGGCGCGGGAACGTCGCTGACCCGGAGCACCTCGGGACCGCCGAACTCGGTGATCTGTATCGCTCGCATACAACGTACTATACGCTGTACGTTATAGGCATCCGAAGGGCTGCGGGAGGGAGCTGGGTCACATGGCGCGGACACCGCGGAACACCTTGAGCGCCGACCTGATCATGCGGACGGCGATGGCTCTGATGGAGTCGAAGGGCATCAGCGCGTTCAGCCTCCGCGCGGTCGCGGCCGAGCTCGGCGTCGGCCCGATGGCGCTGTACACCTACTTCCGGAACAAGGACGAGTTGTACGACGCCGTACGCGATCACCTGATGTCCTTGCTCCCGCCGGTGCCCACGGGAGAGCCGTGGCCGGACCAGGCGCGCGCCGTGTGCCGGTCGTTGCGGTCGCTGATGCTTCAGCACCCGTTCCTGGCGCATCTGCTGGCGAGCCGGCCGTTGAGCGGGCACGAGTCGGCCCGGGTCGCCGAAGGTCTGCTCGGTGTCTTGTGCGGCGCCGGGTTCGACGCGGAGACCGCTGCCCGGACACACACCACCTTGTTCACGTACGTCCTGGGGTCGACCTCGTGGGAGATCCAGATGGCGGCCGAGCGGCGCGACCCCGACGCCTGGCGACAGCTCCGGGCGTCGATGGAATCGCTGTCGGCGCAGGAGTTTCCGATCGTCGTCTCGCTGGCGCACGAGCTCGCCCGGACCACCGGCGGCGACGAGCAGTTCGACTACGGCCTGGATCTCCTGCTCACGGCACTACAACTCAAGGCCGGCCACCTGACCACCGAACGGGTCAGAACACCATCGTGACGATGGCGAGGACGCCGATGCAGACGATCAGCACCCGCAGGGCCATCGGCGGCAGCCTCCGGCCGTAGCGGGCGCCGAGGAATCCACCCATCGTCGACCCGGCCGCGATCAACACCACCGCGAGCCAGTCGACGTCGGACACGATCACGAACAGGATCGCCGCGACACTGTTCACGACCGTCGACAAGACGTTCTTCAGGCCGTTCATCCGCTGCAGGTTCGAGTCCAGGCCGAGGCCGAGGATCGCCATCAGCAGCACGCCTTGGGCCGCGCCGAAGTACCCGCCGTACACGCCGGTCGCGAACACCGCGGGAATCACCCACCACGCGCCGCGATGCAGATGCGACGGCGTACTGATCCACTTCGACAGCCACGGCTGGAACGCGACCAGCAGACAGCCGAGCAGGATCAGCACCGGTACGACAGCGTGGAACGCGGAGTCCGGCAACGTGAGCAGCAACACGCCCCCGAGAACGCCGCCCGCCAGCGACGCCGGGATCAGCCGGAGCATCCGGCCGCGCTGGCCTTCGAGCTCACGCCGGTAACCGATCGCGCCGGCCGCCGTACCGGGAGCCAGACCGACCGTGTTGCTGACGTTCGCCAGCACCGGGGGGATGCCGACGGCAAGTAACGCGGGGAAGGTCAGCAGTGTTCCGGACCCCACCACGGCATTGATCGTTCCCGCGCCCATCCCCGCCAGCAGGACGAACACCGCCTCGTACCAAGTCATCGCTGAAGAACTTTACGCACCTGACCGACGCTCCGCTGAACTGTCCGGCTACTGAACACTGGATACCAGGTATACACGCCGCTCCCCCGGCGACAGCGAACAGCCCGCCCGGGAGGTCCCGGACGGGCTCTTCGGCTGGTTCGTGCGGTCAGAGCTGCGGGGGCTCCTGCGACGGTGCCTGGGAGTTCGACGGTGACGTCGACGGGGGCTCCTGGCTCGGCGCCGGCGGCGGGACCGACGGCGTGCTCGGGGCCGCGGACTGACTACGGCTGCTCACCGCGGCGGACTCGGCCGCCGCAATCGCCTCGCGGACCGCGTTGTCGGCCTCGGCGACCGCCGCACCACCGGCACCCGAACCGGCGCCGGCACCGGCGAGCTCGGCCACCTCGGTGTCGTCGATCTGCGGTGCCTCCCAGTTGCCCTCGGCCTGTTGCGCGATACCGGCCACCTGGCCGACCGCACTGCCGAGGCCCTTGAGCGCGTCGCCGATCTCGCTCGGCACGATCCAGAGCTTGTTCGCGTCGCCCTGCGCGATCGACGGCAGCATCTGCAGGTACTGGTACGCGAGCAGCCCCTGGTCGGGCTTGCCGGCGTGGATCGCGTTGAAGACCGTGGTGATGGCCTGCGCCTCACCCTGGGCCTTGAGGATCCGGGCCTGCCGCTCGGCCTCGGCGCGCAGGATCCGGGACTGCTTGTCGCCTTCGGCGGTGAGAATCGCGGACTGCTTCTGACCCTCGGCCGACAGTACGGCGGACTGCCGCATACCTTCCGCGGTGAGGATCGCGGCGCGCTTGTCGCGGTCGGCGCGCATCTGCTTCTCCATCGAGTCCTGGATCGACGGCGGCGGGTCGATCGAGCGCAGCTCGACCCGGTTGACCCGGATACCCCACTTGCCGGTGGCCTCGTCGAGCACGTAGCGCAGCTTCTCGTTGATCTCCTCACGCGACGTCAGCGTCTGCTCCAGGTCCATGCCACCGATGATGTTCCGCAGCGTGGTCATGGTCAGCTGCTCGATCGCCTGGATGTAGTTGGAGATCTCGTACGTCGCCCGCACCGGGTCGTTCACCTGGAAGTAGATGACCGAGTCGATCGACACCATCAGGTTGTCCTCGGTGATGACGCCCTGCGGCGGGAACGCGACCACCTGCTCGCGCATGTCGATGGTGTAGCGGACCTTGTCGACGAACGGGGTCAGCAGATTCAGGCCCGGCTGCAAGCCGGTCTTGAACTTACCGAACCGTTCGACGATGCCGACGGTCTGCTGCTGCACCACCCGGACGGACTTGATGAGTGTGACGATCACCAGTAAGGCGACCAATGCCAGCACTACGAGGAACGCGGTCACTCGACCCTCCACTCGACAGAACGCTCAGGACGGACAGTCTCCGCTGGGACGCGCCGACCGGTCTCCCGGTTCCCCGGTGTGCTGATCGTCCGACGTCCCGGACCGTCCTTGTCATCGACCCTACTGCGACCAGGGGACCACCAGGTGTCACACCGTGGGCGGGTCGTTCGGATCCTTCGGCGGTTCGGCCTTGTCCAGCTGATGATGCAGCGGTTCGCCGATCGGGTACACGATCGCGGTCGCGCCGTCGACACCCATCACCTCGACGCGCGTGCCGGGCGGGATCGTCGACACCTCGTCGTACGGACGCGCCGTCCACAGATCCCCGCCGAGACGGATCGAACCGACGCCATCGGGATGGATCTCCTTGACGACCGTGCCGGTCCGGCCGATCACATGCGCCGAACCTGTCTTCAGCTCCTGGCCGTGATGGATCTTCCGGACGATCATCGGCCGGATCGCGGCGAGCATCGCGGCCGCGGTGATCAGGCCGACGACGATCTGCAACCAGAGCAGACCCGGGAAGAACGCCGCCACTCCGGCCGCGGTGAGCGCACCGGCGGCCAGCATCAGCAACGTGAAGTCGAGCGAAGCGAGCTCGGCCAGACCGAGGACGGCAGCGATACTCAACCACGCCACCCAGATGTTGTCCCGCAGCCAATCCATCATTGCCCAAGCCTACCGACCCAAGGGCCACACAGCAGGCCGACCGCCCCCGCCACCGCGCCTTCCCGGGCCCCGCACACCGCTCCCGCTGGGTGGGTATACCCACCGTGTTGTGGGTTCCTGACCCGTCTGACGAGTGCGGAACCCACAACACGATGGGTGAACCCACCGCGTGCGGTCAGGCGCGACAGCACCCACTCACGACGCGCGCGCCGGTACAGCCGGCGCGACACGCGCGCCGGTGCGGCCGGGGTGAGGCGCGCGCCGGTACAGCCGGGGCGAACGCGCGACGGTGCGGCCGGGGTGAGGCGCGCGGCGGCACGGCCGGGTGAGGCGCGCGGCGGCACGGCCGGGTGAGGCGCGCGCCGGTGCGGCCGGGGTGACGCGCACGCCGGTACGGCCGGGGTGAGGCGCACGACGGTGCGGCCGGGGTGAGGCGCACGACGGTGCGGCCGGTACGGCAAGCGCGGCCCAGCCCCACGCCGCTCACACTGGATGGGTATACCCACCGTGTTGTGGGTTCCTGACCCGTCTGACGAGTACGGAACCCACAACACGGTGGGTGAACCCACCGCGTGAGGTCAGGCGCAGCGGGCAGTGCGGCCGGTACGACGGTGCGCGGTACGACGGTGCGCGGTACGACGGTGCGCGGTACGACGGTGCGCGGTACGACGGGTGGGTCAGAGGGCGCGGGCGGTGTAGCGGCCGTCCTCTTGCTTCAGGGTGAGGGCGAGGTCGAAGGTTTCGCTGAGGGACTCTGCGGTGAGGGCCTCGTCCATCGGACCGGCGGCGACGACCCGGCCTTGTTTCAGCAGCAGCGCGTGGGTGAAGCCGGGTGGGATCTCCTCGACGTGGTGGGTGACCAGCACCATCGCCGGTGCGCCGTCGGCGGTCGCGATCGAGCTGAGCGACCGGATCAGTTGCTCGCGTCCGCTCAGGTCGAGACCGGCGGCGGGCTCGTCCATCAGCATCAGCTCGGGGTCGGTCATCAGCGCGCGGGCGATCTGGACCCGCTTGCGCTCCCCTTCCGACAGCGTGCCGAACGTCCGGTCGGCCAGGTGCGCGATCCCGAGTTCGCCGAGCAGGGCGGCGGCGCGCTGGTTGTCGAGGTCGTCGTACTGCTCGATCCAGCGGCCGAGGACGGCGTACGACGCGGACACGACGACGTCGGAGACCCGCTCGCTCTTCGGGAGTTTGTCTGCGAGCGCCGCGCTGGTGAGGCCGATCCGCGGGCGCAACTCGAAGACGTCGACCGCGCCGAGCACCTCACCGAGCAGACCGGCGACACCGGAGGTCGGGTGCAGTTGTGCCGCGAGAACCTGCAGCAGGGTCGTCTTGCCGGCGCCGTTCGGGCCGATCACCACCCACCGGTCGGCCTCGTCGATCGTCCAGTCGATCCCGTCGATCAGCCGCGACCCACCGCGGACGATCGTCACCCCGGCCAGCTCCACCACTGCAGTCATGCTCAAAACCTAAGGGGTCGGCCTCGCTGTGATGTCGCCGGGTGGTGAGAGACTTGCGGGCGTGTTGACGACCTCCGCCTCGGTCCGGTTCACGGTCTGGACCAACGCGATGCTCACCGGTGCCTGCGATCCCGACACCGCCGCGCTGAAGATTCTCGGCGACGACGTCGGTCACCACGTGGTCGGAGTGGCGGGACATCCCGAGCCCGCCACCCTCCCGGTCGCGCTGAACCTGCTGCGCGCCGCGGGCACCAAGCAGGCCCATCTCGCGCTCCCTGTTCCGGGTGATCCGATCGGCCTGGCCGGACCGCCGACGTTCAACGAGGCAGCACTCGAAAGCGGCGAGGCCGTCCTGCTCACCGGGCCGGAGCTCGGGCTGGTCCCGTCGTACGTCGGTCCCGCCGTGCAATGGACTGTGCTGCCGGCGACGTCGCCGCTGCCGGCCGATTTCGGTGAGGCGGATCGCGGTCTGCGGCTGGCGCTGATCGACGCGGCCGAATCGCTGGCGGATCTGGATGTCGCGCGGTGGAATCCGGAGGTCGCGGACGCGCTCATCGACATCCGCAAGATCGGTCGCGGCAAGGGCGACGACCTGGCACCGGGGTACGAACCGCGCGCCGTGAAGACCGCGGCCACGGCCCGGCGCTGTCTGGCGATCGCGGACGCGGCGCTGGCGGACGACGGCGCGGCTGTGACGGGTGCCGAGGCCGATGCGCGGCGGCGTACCTTGCTCGCCCTCGCGGCCGCGGCCCGCCGAGCACTGGTCGCGGCCTGCGCCCCGCCGTCCAGCCTGTAGCGCCGTCCACCTTGTAAACCGGCGCATGATGGCAAGGACGGGTTGGGTAGCGTTCGGGGTGCGATGACTGAGCTCAGTGAATTCGAGACGGCGGCGGCCGGACGGCCGACGTTGCTGGTGACGTTGACCGGATCCGACCGGCCCGGCCTGACGTCCGCGGTCCTGTCCACGCTCGCGACCCGCGGGGTCGAGGTGATCGACGCCGAGCAGGTCGTGCTCCGCGGCCGGCTGATTCTCGGCGTGCTGGTGTCCGCGCCGCGCGACCACAAGGCGCTGAAGGACGAACTCAAGGAGCTCGCCACCGTTCTGGACGTCGACATCGCGGTCAAGAAAGGTGTCGGCGACAACGAGCCGCGGCGCAAGGGCCGCAGCCAGGTGACCGTGATCGGGCGTCCGCTGTCCGCCGCCGGGCTGGCCGCGGTGGCCGGCCGGATCGCCGACACCGGCGCGAACATCGACCGGATCAGCCGGATGGCACGCTACCCGGTGACCGCGATGGAGTTCGCCGTCTCCGGCACCGACCCGGAGACGTTGCGGACCGTGCTCGCGCAGGAAGGTGTCCGGCAGGGCCTCGACATCGCCGTCCAGGACGGCGGCCTGTACCGGCGGGCCAAGCGGTTGATCGTGATGGACGTCGACTCGACCCTGATCCAGGGCGAGGTGATCGAGATGCTGGCCGCGCACGCGGGCCGGCTCGCCGAGGTGGCCGCGGTCACCGAGCAGGCGATGCGCGGCGAGCTGGACTTCGCCGAGTCGCTGCGGAACCGCGTCGCCGCCCTCGAGGGACTGCCCGCGACCGCCCTCGACGAGGTGTACGCCGCGATCGAACTGGCGCCCGGTGCGCGCACCATGGTGCGGACGCTGAAGCGGCTCGGGTACCAGTTCGCGATCGTCAGCGGCGGGTTCAGCCAGATCACCGACAAGCTGGCCGCGGACCTCGGGATCGACTACGCGAAGGCCAACGACCTGGAGATCGTCGACGGCCGGCTGACCGGTCGCGTCACCGGCGAGATCGTCGACCGGCCGGGCAAGGCGGTCGCGCTGAAGCAGTTCGCCGCACGCTCCGGGACGCCGCTGTCGCAGACGGTCGCGATCGGTGACGGCGCCAACGATCTGGACATGCTGGCCGCCGCCGGCCTGGGTGTCGCCTTCAACGCCAAGCCGGTCGTCCGCGCGGCCGCCGACACGCATCTGAGCGTCCCCTACCTGGACACGATCCTGTACCTGCTCGGTATCACCCGCGAGGAAGTCGAGGCCGCGGACGCGGAGAACCCGGCCTGATATTCCGGGTCCGATGCGGCAGGATCGGTCGTATGGACTTCACGTTTCGCCCTGCCACGCTTGACGATGCACCCGCGATCCACGGTCTGATCGCGGCCGCGGAGCGGAACTGGCACGGTCAGGTCAGCACCGATGTGACGGGTGTCGCGGCCGATCTGCAACGGCCGCTGATCACGCTCGACCTCGACACCCGGCTGGCCGAGACGGCAGGCAGCGATCCGGCGGGCGGCGAGGTGGCGGGCTGGGCGTGGGTCCACGGCGGCCGGCGCGCACAGATCGACGTGCATCCGTCGTACGTCGGTCGCGGCCTCGGCACCCAGTTGCTCGACTGGGCCGAGCAGCGGGCGCGCGAACACGACAGCGACTGGCTCGCGCAGACGGTCGACGACGCGGACAAGGCCGGTACGGAGCTGCTTCGCGGCCGCGGGTACGACGTCCTCGCGACCAACTGGTTGCTCGAACGACCCGTGACCGGCGACGCCCCGGTGCTGCCGGACGGGATCACGCTGCGCTCGTTCGCGCCGGACGACGCGCACGCGGTGCACCAGGTCGTGCAGGACGCGTTCGACGAGTGGCAGCCGCGGCGGCACGAGTACGAGGAGTGGGCCGGGACGAGTATCGAGCGGTCCAGCTTCGACGCCGAACTCTCCCCGGTCGCGGTCGCCGGTGACGAGATCGTCGGCGCGGTGATCAGCCTCGACCTGCCCGACTCCCCCGACGGGTACGTCGAGCAGGTCGCCGTCCGGCGAGACGTCCGCGGCCGCGGCCTGGCCCGCGCGATGTTGACGTACGCCGCCCTCGGCGCAGGCCGGCGGGGCAAGCAGACGCTGACGCTGTGGACACACTCCGGAACCGCGGCGCTGGCCATGTACCAGCGGCTGGGGATGTCGGTCCGGCGCAGCACGACGGTGTACCGCACGGCGCTCTGACGGCACCACCTGACCGGACCGCCTGAACAGACCGCCTGAACAGACCGCCTGAAAAGACCACACGGGGCAACCAGGGCGTTGCGAGCTGTTGACACGCACCGTGAGAGCGCTCACATTGGCTTCAACCACCGCCCCTGGAGGTCGACAAATGCGTATCCGCCCCCTCGCACTCGCCCTGGTCGTCCCACTCCTCGCCGCCGCCACCATCGGCGCCGTCTCGTACGGCGTCAGCGCCGACGCGAGCGTGCCAACGCCGCCCGCCGGCTGGACGACGGTGTGGAGCGACGATTTCGACGGACCCAGCGGCAGCCTGCCGTCGGGCAACAACTGGATCATCGACACCGGTCACGGCTACCCCGGCGGCCCCGGGAACTGGGGTACCGGCGAGATCCAGAACTACACGAACAGCCCTAGCAACATCTCCCTCGACGGCGCCGGCAACCTGCGCATCACGCCGCTGCGCGACGGCGCCGGCAACTGGACGTCGGCCCGGATCGAGACCCAGCGCGGCGACTTCAAGCCGCCCGCCGGCGGCGTGCTGGCGATCGAGAGCCGACTGCAGATGCCCAACGTCACCGGCGATGCCGCCCTCGGGTACTGGCCCGCGTTCTGGGCGCTCGGATCGCCGTACCGCGGGAACTACTGGAACTGGCCGGGGATCGGCGAGTTCGACATCATGGAGAACGTCAACGGCCTCAACTCGGTCTGGGGCGTACTGCACTGCGGCGTGAACCCCGGCGGCCCGTGCAACGAGACCAGCGGCCTCGGCGCGAGCCGGGCGTGCCCGGGGTCGACGTGCCAGTCCGGGTTCCACACCTACCGGTTCGAGTGGGACACGTCGGTGTCGCCGAACCAGTTGCGCTGGTACGTCGACGGGCAGCAGTTCCACTCGCTGAGCCAGAGCCAGTTCCCGGCCGACACCTGGACGAACATGACCTCGCACGCCGGGTACTTCGTCCTGCTGAACGTCGCGATCGGTGGCGCGTTCCCCGACGCGCTGAACGGCCCGACGCCGCGGGCCTCGACAGTTCCCGGTCACCCGATGGTGGTGGACTACGTCGCGGTGACGGCGAAGGGCGGTACGACGACGCCGCCGACCACACCGCCCACGACGCCTCCCACCACACCCCCGCCGGGCGGTTCGTCGGCGTACAGCACGCTCGAGGCGGAGTCGTACGCGCAACAGGCCGGGACGGGCGTGGAGACCACGAGCGACACCGGCGGCGGGCAGAACCTGAAGCAGCTCGGCAACGGTGACTGGGCGCTGTACCGCGGGATCAACTTCGGCAGTACGGCGGCCACCCAGTTCGTCGCGCGGGTCGCGTCCGGCGCCGCGGGCGGGGTCAGCGGGCTGGTCGAAGTACGCCTCGACAGCCGCTCCAACGCACCGATCGGCAGCTTCGCGATCGCCAACACCGGCGGCTGGCAGTCCTGGCGGACCGTCCCCGCGAACATGGCTTCGGTGACCGGCGTACACGACGTCTACATCACCTTCACCAGCGGCCAGCCGGCCGACTTCGTCAACCTGAACTGGTTCACGTTCGGTCACTGAAGGACCTAGCACCTAAGCTTCGGCTATGCCTGAACTGCCGGGTGGGCCGGGAGCCCTGTTCGCCATCGGCGGCGCCGAGGACAAGCTCAAGAAGCGGACGGTGCTGCAGGAGTTCGTCGAGGCGGCGGGCGGGCCCAAGGCGCGGATCGTGGTGGTACCCACCGCGTCCGCGCTCGGGCCCGACGTCGTCGACGTGTACCGCGCGCTGTTCGCGGCGCTCGGCGCCGAGAGCGTGGTCGGTGTCCGCCCGGAGAACCGGGAGGACGCCGACGACCCGGCGTTCATCGCGCCACTGCACGACGCGACCGGGATCTTCATGACCGGCGGCAACCAGCTCAAGCTCGCCGGAGTCGTCACCGGTACGGCGTTCGGCCGCGCGGTCACCGCCGCGCACGCGCGCGGGGCGGCCGTCGGCGGTACGTCGGCCGGCGCCAGCATCCTGGCCGAGCACATGATCGCGTTCGGCCGTTCCGGCGCCACACCGCGGCAGCGGATGAGTCAGCTGTCCGGCGGTCTCGGCCTGGTCCAGGGCGCGATCGTCGACCAGCACTTCGCCCAGCGGAACCGGTACGGCCGGCTGCTCTCACTGGTCGCGCAGTCCCCCGGCCTGCTCGGGATCGGCGTCGACGAGGACACCGCGGCGGTGGTCCGCGGGACCCACCTGGAGGTCGTCGGCCGCGGCGCGGTGACGATCTTCGACGGCACCCGGATCCAGTCGAACGCCCACAACGCGAAGCGGTCCGAGCCGCTGCTCGCGTCCGGCGTCATCCTGCACGTGCTGCCGGCCACCGCGACGTTCGACCTGCAGAACCGCGTGCTGCTGTCGTACGGCCCGCAGCCGGCCGCCGCGGAGTACGCCGAGCGCGCGGCCGCCGAGGCGGACCTGCGCAAACTGGCCAAGGAGATCGCCGCGGAAGGGGTGTCCCCGGCGTACTACGCCGAGCGGAAGCGGCGCGCGGGCCGCCGCGCGCAGCGCTCCGGGGAGTCCAGACCGGAGGCGTCCGAGCCGATCCCGGCCGGCGCCGACCCCGACTCCCCCGACCGCACGCAACCGGAACAGTGACCCCGAATGAGCGAGACGCACGGCACGCCCGCCCCTGACCTGAAGATCATCGAGACCCGCGTCTACCGCGGCCCGAACGTCTGGAGCTACGACCCCGCGATCCATCTGGTCGTGGACCTCGGCTCGCTGGAGAACTTCCCGTCGAACACGATCCCCGGCTTCACCGAGCGGCTGCTCGAGCATCTGCCCCGTCTCGACCAGCACCACTGCTCCCGCGGCCGCAAGGGCGGGTTCCTCGAGCGGCTGTACGAGGGCACCTGGCTCGGCCACATCGCCGAACACGTCGCCCTGCAACTGCAGCAGGAGGCCGGCCACGACATGCGCCGCGGCAAGACCCGGCAGGTGAAGGGCTCCCCCGGCATCTACAACATCACCTACGCGTACGCCGACGAAGCGGTCGGCCTCGCGGCCGGCGAACTCGCCGTACGGATCGTGAACAATCTCGTCCATCCGGATCCGGCGTTCGACTTCACCGTCGAACTGGAGAAGTTCATCAAGCAGGCCGAGCGGACCGCGTTCGGCCCGTCGACCCAGGCGATCGTCGACGAGGCGGTGTCCCGGGACATCCCGTGGATCCGGCTCAACAAGGCGAGCCTGGTCCAGCTCGGGCAGGGCGTGCACGCGAAGCGGATCCGGGCCACGATGACGTCCGAGACCGGGTCGATCGCGGTCGACATCGCCGGCGACAAGGACCTGACCACGCGGCTGCTCGCGTCCGCCGGCCTGCCGGTGCCGCGGTCGGAGTCGGTCCGGACCGTCGAGGACGCGCTCGCGGTCGCGCACAAGATCGGGTACCCGGTCGTGTGCAAGCCGCTGGACGGCAACCACGGCCGCGGTGTCTGCCTGAACCTGGCGGACGCGGACGCGCTCCGGGAGGCGTTCCCGATCGCGGCCGAGCAGTCCCGGCGCGGCTGGGTGATCGTGGAGAACTTCGTCACCGGCAAGGACTACCGCTGCCTGATCATCAACGGGCGGATGGAGGCGATCGCGGAGCGCGTCCCGGCGCATGTGGTCGGTGACGGGATCCACACCGTGGCCGAGCTCGTCGACATCACCAACGCCGACCCGCGCCGCGGTGTCGGCCACGAGAAGATCCTCACCCGGATCACGATCAACAACGCTGCCCGGCAACTCGTCCGTGATCAGGGTTTCGAGCTGGACGACGTACCGCCCGAGGACGTGATGGTGAAGCTGACGCTCACCGGCAACATGTCCACCGGCGGCATCTCGATCGACCGGACCTGGGAGGCGCACCCGGAGAACGTCGAGATCGCCGAGGAGGCGGCCCGGATGATCGGGCTGGACATCGCCGGGATCGACTTCATCTGCCCGGACATCACCCAGCCGGTGCGCGAGACCGGCGGCGCGATCTGCGAGGTGAACGCGGCGCCCGGGTTCCGGATGCACACCAACCCGACGATCGGCGAGCCGCAGTACATCGCGAAACCCGTGGTGGACATGCTGTTCCCGCCCGGCGCGACCAGCCGGATCCCGATCGTCGCGGTCACCGGGACGAACGGCAAGACCACCACCGCGCGGATGATCAGCCACGTCTTCAAGGGGCTCGGCCGCAAGGTCGGGATGACGTCGACCGACGGCATCGTGATCGACGAGCGGCTGGTGATCCGGCAGGACGCGTCCGGACCGAAGTCCGCGCGGATGGTGCTGCAGAACCCGCGGGTCGACTTCGCGGTGTTCGAGGTGGCCCGCGGCGGAATCCTCCGCGAAGGCCTCGGCTACGAGCGCAACGACGTGGCCGTCGTCCTCAACGTACAGCCCGATCACCTCGGTCTGCGCGGGATCGAGACGCTCGAGCAGCTCGCCGACGTGAAGGCGGTGCTGGTCGAGGCGGTACCGCGGACCGGGTACGCCGTCCTGAACGCCGACGACCCGCTGGTGCGCAAGATGCGCCGCAAGTGCTCGGGCCAGGTGGTGTGGTTCAGCATGGCCGAGCAGGGCAGCGAGATCCGTGACTACATCGAGGGCCACTGCCGGCGCGGCGGGCGGGCCGTGGTGCTGGAGCGCTCGGATCTCGGCGACATGATCGTGGTGAAGCACGGCCGCCGGTCGATGCAGCTCGCTTGGACCCATTTGCTGCCGGCAACGTTCGGCGGGCGGGCGATGATGAACGTGCAGAACGCGATGGCGGCCGCCGCGGCGGCCTTCGCGGCCGGTGCGTCGCTGCACGACATCCGGCAGGGCCTGCGCACGTTCAACACGTCGTACTACCTCTCCCCCGGCCGGCTGAACGAGATCGACGTCGACGGACGCAGCGTGATCGTCGACTACTGCCACAACGCGCCCGCGATGCGGATGCTCGGCGACTTCGTCGACCGGATCGGCGAGAGCCTGAGCGCGTCGTCCGAGGTCGGGCGGCCGTCGCGGATCGGTGTGGTCGCGACGGCGGGCGACCGGCGCGACGACGACATCCGCGAGCTGGGTGAGGTCGCGGCGCAGCACTTCGACGTGGTCGTCGTCCGCGAGGACGCCCGGCTGCGAGGACGCAAGCGCGGCGAGTCCGCGGAGCTGGTGACGGCCGGTGTTCGGGCCGCGATGGACAGCGGTGCGCGGTGCCGGCGGGTGGACGTCGTCCTCGACGAGCTCGAAGCGGTCAGGTTCGCGCTGCAACGGTCGAACCCGGGTGATCTCGTCGTCCTCTGCGTCGACCAGCACCAGACCGTACTGGCCGAGCTCGAATCGGTGTCGCACCTGGCGCAGGCCGGTGCCCGCCCGGGTGAGGAAGGCGGCGACCCGGACTACATCCAGCCCGACGAGGAGACGGCCGAAGACCCCACCCGGGAACTTGCGTAGCCGGCCGTCGCGGCGACAGGTCGTCGGGCTCGCGGGAGCCGCCGCGGCGGGTGCGGTCGTGGCGGGTACCGGCGTTGTTGCCTTGGGCGACGATTCCCCGGCACAGCCTGCCGCCCGGACGATCTCGCCGTACGGCGAGCATCAGCCCGGGATCGCAATGGCGGCTCCTGCCGCCGCCGAGCTGGTGGCGTTGAAGCTGAGCACGGATCGGGCTGGGCTGGGGCGACTGATGCGCTTGTGGACGAGCGAGATCGTCGCGCTCACCGAGGCGGGTCGACGGTTGACGGTGACCGTCGGGTTCGGCCTGCGCGCCTTCGAGCTGACCGGGCAGCGACCGCGCGGGCTCGACGATCTCCCGGTTCTCTCGCACGACCGTCTGCAAGCGGCCTGGTCGGGCGGTGACCTGCTCGTCATGGTCGGCGCCGACGACACGCTGAGCGTGGTGAACGCCGTACGCCGCCTGATCGCCGGTGCGGGACCGTACGCGACGCCGGTGTGGCGCCAGACCGGCTTCTGGGACGGCACCGGCCCGAACGGCGAACCGGTCACCGGCCGCAACCTCCTCGGCCAGGTCGACGGCACCGGCAACCCCGCCTTCGGTACGCCGGAGTTCGACGAGACGGTCTGGTCGACCGAGGGCCGGTTCACCGGCGGTACGACGCTGGTCGTCCGGCGGATCCGGATGAACCTGGACGCCTGGGACGAGCTGCCTGAGGCCGCGAAAGAGCGTGTGATCGGCCGCAGGCTCGACACCGGTGCTCCACTGACCGGCACCGCCGAACACGACGACCTCGACCTCGAGGCGCGCGCCGCCGACGGCCGGCTCGTCATCCCCGAGAACGCCCACGCCCGGCTCGCGCACCCCTCCGAGAACGACGGTCGCCGCATCTTCCGCAAGGGCCTCAACTACCTCCACGACACCGGCACGACCCGCGAGTCCGGTCTGATCTTCCTCAGCCACCAGGCCGACATCGCCGGCCAATTCCTCCCGATCCTGGCCCGGCTGAACGCCGTCGACGCCCTCAACACCTGGACCACCACCATCGGGTCCGCGGTCTTCGCCCTCCCACCCGGCTTCGGTCCGGGCGGCTGGCTGGCCGAGCAGCTGCTCAGCTGATCAGGACGCCGGCTGGCGCTTCGGGAGCAGGCGGCGGCGGGGTTCGTCGCGGTCGATCCAGTCCAGGTCGTCGGAGAGGATCGCGTCGTTCGAGCGTTCGGCGTACGGGTCCAAGGGCGGTGGCGGCGGCGGGAGCGCGCGAAGTTTCAGGGCGACCATGGGGATCGCCAACAGCACGCCGACCACCATCCACGGCCAGTACTCCCGCAGCAGTGGCTCGAACGACTGGAAGAACGCCTCGGTCGACGCGTCGCCGATCGCGTCCAGCGGTTTGCCGGCCGATCGGGTGATCAGCCGGACCGAGGCCACGATGCCGAAGCACACCAGGTACCAAGCGGTCAGCGGGACCCAGTACGCCACCGAGCGCCAGCCACGCTTCCAGCAGGCGATGTAAAGCAGAACGGCCAGCCCGGCGCCGACCAGCAGGCCGTTCAGCTGCCACAGCCAGCTCCACTCGGCGAGTTGCTCGGCCGGCCGCAGCGCGCTCCACGCGACCGGCAGCGCCAGCGCGAATGCGGCGACCACCGAACTTCTGCTGCCCCAGGCACCGAACATCCCGCCGAGCGCGCTCGCCACCAGCAGCGTGATCAGCAGATCCCGCTCGGCGAAGGAGTTCCCGGTCAGCCACCACATGCCCGCGGCAACGACCAGCAGCACCGGTACGGCGATCCGCGCCCGGCCGATCAGCAGCCCGGCCAGGACCCCGCCGGCCACGCCGCCGAGCACCAGCAGGTCGATCCGCGGCGGCACGAACGACGTCGTACCCTCCGGCAGACCTTTCAGGTATGTCGCGGAGAAGCCGCCCACGAACCAGGCGACCACCGCGGCCGGAACCGACCAGAGGTAGCGCATCACAAACCCCGTTCCACCCCGGCCGGGCCGACGGGCGGCGGCGCCGGGGCTTAGTGCTGGGCTCTTTCGACCTTGCTCTTCAAGATCTCCGGTGTGTCGACAGTAGCTCCCTCGGACCGCAACCAGGCGTCAAGACGCGCCCGGTCCTGCAGACTCATCACCGCGACGACATCGCCCGGACGGGCCTCGGCGACCAGTGCCTGCGCTGCCTCCAACTCGGTCGGGAACGACGGTACGTCGTCCACGCCGACAGACGCCGCGCCCGCACGGAACACCGCGTCGAGCTCCTCGGGCGGCCGGCCGCGCAGGTACTCGTCCTTGTGCCCGATCGCCACCCGGTCGGTCGCCCGCGCGCCCATCGCACCGAGCGCCGCGACCATGTCGTCGGCGCGATCCCCGGGCGATCCAAGCGCGAGCAGCAGCCGCCCCTCCGGCGGGCGGACGCCGTTCATGATCTCGAGCAGCGCTTCCAGCCCGGCCTCGTTGTGCGCGAGATCGATGATCACCGTGACGTCGCCGGGCAGTGAGTACATGTTCATCCGGCCGGGGTTGTTCTCGTTCGGCGCGAACGTACTGAGGCCCTCGATCACCGCTGCCCGCGGCAGCCCGAGACCGAGCGCCGCGGACGCCGCGGCCAGCGTGTTCTCGACGTTGTAGTGCGACAGCCCGGACAGCGTCATCGGTACGTCGACGACCTTGAGCAGCGGCTCCGGGTCGCGGGCGTTGTCCAGCACCGTGACGAACCCGTCCAGCACGGTCGTCGCCCGGCCGCCCTCCTCCAGCACGGTCCGGATCGACGGCGAGTCGGGATCGCGGGAGAACACCCAGCACTTGGCCGGCGATCCGAGCCGCATCGCGAACGTCCGCGGGTCGTCGCCGTTGACCACGCACCAGCCGCGCGGACGGGTGATGTGCGTGATCACCGCCTTCACCTCGGCGAGCTGGTCGACGGTGTCGATTCCGCCCAGCCCGAGGTGGTCCGCGGTCACGTTGGTGACCACCGAGACGTCGTTGTACGCCACGCCGATGCCGCGGCGCAGGATCCCGCCACGGGCGGTCTCGGTGACCGCGAGCTGGATCCCCGGCTGGGACAGCACCTGGCCCGCACCGCTCGGCCCGGAGAAGTCGCCGTACTTGACCAGTTCGCCGTCGAAGTACACGCCGTCGGTGCTCGACCAGCCGACGTGCAGCCCGGCGGCGCGGCCGATGTGCGCGATCATCCGCGACGTGGTGGTCTTGCCGTTCGTGCCGGTCACCGCGACGACCGGGACCTTCGGCCGCAGCGTCGGCGGCGGGTTGCCCGGCGGCTCGTCGCGGACCCGCTCACCGGCACGCGAGAGCAGCTCGGTCAGGTCGTCCGCCCCGAAAGCGTCCAGCACCTCGACGATCGCGGCACCGAGCGCCCGCGCCCGGCCCTCGTGTGCCCACGGGAACGCGACCACGAGCCGCCGTACATCGGCCTCCGGGCGGACCCGGACGCCGAGCCGGCCGATCCCCGCCTCGCGGGCGATCCGGCGGACGATGCGCCCGACCACCCGGATCGCGAACCGCTGCCGGAAACCCGAGCCGATCCGGCCCGGACGCGTCGCCCCGAGGCCGATGGCCTGCGCGTACGCCTTTGCGGCGGGAGCCGGCGCGTCCGCGAGCGCCGACACGTCCAGGGTCAGCTTGACCGCCGCTCGACTGAAGTAGAGGTTGGCTCCGTCCAGAACGCGAAGCTCAACCAGCGATGTGGCCACTAGGCTCCCATCGCGTGGTAGCCGCCGTCGACGTGCACGATCTCGCCGGTGGTCGCGGGGAAGAAGTCACTGAGCAGGGCGACGATCGTCCGCCCGGTGGGCTCCAGGTCGGACGGGTCCCAGCCCAGCGGGGCACGGTCCAGCCACGGCTCCTCGAACTTCTCGAAGCCCGGAATCGCCTTCGCCGCCAGCGTCTTGAGCGGACCGGCCGAAACCAGGTTGCAGCGGATCCCCTGCGCGCCGAGGTCACGCGCCAGGTACCGGTTCGTGGACTCGAGCGCAGCCTTGGCGACACCCATCCAGTCGTACCCGGGCCAGGCGACAGTGGCATCGAAGGTCATCCCCACGATGCTGCCGCCACGGCTCATCAGCGGCGCACAGGTCACGGCGAGCGCCTTCAGGCTGTACGCCGACACGTGCACGGCCTGCGCCACGTCGTCCCACGGTCCGTCCAGGAACTTGCCGCCGAGGATCGTCTCCGGGTTGCCGTACGCGATCGAGTGCACGACACCGTCCAGACCGTCCACGTGCTCGCGGACCGCGTCCGGCAGCGCGGCCAGATGCTCGGCGTCGGTCACGTCCAGCTCGAGCACCGGCGGCTCCTGCGGAAGGCGTTTCGCGATCCGCTTGGTGATGCTCAGCGCGCGGCCGAAGTTCGAGATCAGCACGGTGGCGCCCTGCTCCTGCGCCACCTTGGCCGTGGCGAACCCGATCGAGGAGTCCAGGGTGACTCCGGCGACCAGGATCCGCTTGCCGTCGAGGATGCCCATCGGCATGCCCTTTCTAGACGTTCTGTTTCCAGAGGAGTCTGGAAATGGTGGGGTGGTGCGGGCTCAGTTGCCCATGCCGATGCCGCCGTCGACCGGGATCACCGCGCCGGTGATGTAGCCGGCCTCGTCCGACGACAGCCAACGGACCGCGTTCGCGATCTCCTCGGTCAGCCCGAAGCGGCCGAGCGGGATCTGGCTCAGGTACTGCTTCTGGGTCTCCTCCGGCAGCACCGCGGTCATGTCGGTCTCGACGAAGCCCGGCGCCACCACGTTCGCGGTGATGCCACGGCTGCCCAACTCGCGGGCGATCGAGCGGGCCATCCCGATCAGGCCGGACTTGCTGGCCGCGTAGTTCACCTGACCGGGCGAGCCGAGCAGGCCGACCACGGACGAGATGAACACGATCCGCCCCTTGCGCAGCCGCAACATACCCTTGGCCGCGCGGCGGGCGACCCGGAACGATCCGGTCAGGTTGGTCTGCAGGACCGTGTCCCAGTCGTCGTCCGACATCCGCAGCAGCAGCGTGTCCCGGGTGATGCCCGCGTTGGCCACCAGCACCTCGACCGGCCCCTGCTGCTCGGCGATCGCGTCGAACGCGGCGTCCACCTGCTCCTGGTCGGTGATGTCGCACTTGACGCCGAGGAAACCCTCCGGCGGCGGACTGGTGTTGTAGGTCACCGCGACCTGGTCGCCGGCCTCCTTGAACGCGTGCGCGATCGCCAGACCGATTCCCCGGCTACCGCCGGTCACCAACACAGACCTACCCACAAGCCCTCCTCACATCGCCGGACGGAGGAACGCTATCCCAGAACCACCCCACACCCCGCCAGGCCCCACCCCCGCCTTCCCCACACCCCGCCACGCCCCACCCCGCCTTCTCCACACCCCGCCACGCCCCACCCCGCCTTCCCCACACCCCGCCCTGCTTTCATCCCAGCCTCACCCACGCCTTCGTCCGGGCGCGGCGCCCGCCTTCGGCCCGCGCCTCCCTCGTCCGCGCCTTCCGCGAACCCCCAACCGGGACCGTGCACCCCGTGCCGGGACCTTGCACAAGCAATAACCAGTCCACACCCACCACAACCTGTTCGAGCCTCCGTCTTCAGCCCGCACGACGACCGGCGCAGCCAACCTCGCACGAGCCGATATCCGCGCGAGTCGGGGGTTCTTCGCCGGTATACCGGTGCAGGACACCCAGCTCGCGGGGTTATCCACTCGTACGCCGTGCCGCCGATCAGCCTGCGTTGATCTGGTCAGCGGTGATCTGGTCGGTGTCGGCACGCGGTGATCTGGTCGGTGTCGGCACGCGGTGATGGTGCGGTGTGACGGCGTGACGGCGTGACGGCGTGACGGCGTGACGGCGAGACGGCGAGACGGCGAGACGGCGAGACGGCGTGGTGGTGCGATGTGGTCGTAGGAGTTTCCGGATCTCCGCCGCACGGTGGGTTCACCCACGGTGTTGTGGGTTCCGCACCCTTCACACGGGTCAGGAACCCACAACACGATGGGTAAACCCACCGTGCGGGAACGCGCGCGGGCGTACAGCGCGGTCGGCCAGCGCGGGCGCCGACTCGGCCACCCGGACCCACCCATGGACCGGTCACGAGAGCCGGCTATCCGTTCGTGGTTGGGTCGGCTCGGCGAGCCGACGCCGCGCGGGTAGGGGCGGGGCGGCGTGTGGGACGGGGTGGGCGGCTCAGGAGTCTTCGAGGCGGAAGCCGACCTTCATGCCTACCTGGTAGTGGTCGATCTGGTTGTCGACGAGGTGCCCGCGGATCTCGGTGACCTCGAACCAGTCAAGGTGCCGCAGGGTCTCGGCGGCCCGGGCGAGGCCGTTCGTGATGGCCTGGTTCAGGCCTTCCTTGGAGGTACCGACGATCTCGGTCACTCGGTAGGTGCGATCCGTCATGACGTATCTCTCCCTTGCCTGGCTGCGCCCGGCCTCCGTTCCGCCGACGGCGCGGCGTACCGTTGTTCCTGGTGAGGAGGATAGATGTCGAAACGCGGTGAGCGGAGCGGCGCCACGGTCATTTCGGTGACCAGTGCGCAGCCCGGCCGGTCCGAAGACCTCGACAGCCGGATCGTCCGCTACGCGTGGATGATGTCGATCCGGATCGTCTGCTTCATCCTGGCGGTGATCACCCCGTCGCCGTGGCGCTGGCTGTTCGTGGTCGGCGCGATCGCGCTGCCGTACTTCGCCGTCGTCCTGGCGAACGCCCATCGGTCCGCGACCCAACCGGCCGCCGATCCGTACCTGGCACCCCCGCGCACCGCGATCGGCGAGCGCCCGACGATCGTCGTCCCGACCGACGACACCACCCCGCCGGCCGCACCTGCGGACAGTCCGGGAACCGCCCCCCGAGCCGACCCTTCGACCGGCCCATCGGCCGACACCGAAAAGTGATCTTGATCGGGACTGGAAAACTTGGACGCATCCATGTCAGAATCTCCCGCGTGCTCTGAAGTTCACGAGTGGAATTCAGGGACTTGATGCGGCGTCGGACGGCTCCCCCCGTGGCTGTCCGACGTCGCTTCATTTTGTCCCCAGCCTTTGATTATTGAGAGATCAGGAATGCACAGGAATGGCGCCCGCGGATGACTGAACCCGCCGAACCGGCCGTCTGCTCCGCGCGCGGCTGCGGCGCGGCTGCCGCCTGGGCGCTGCGCTGGAACAACCCGAAGATCCACACGCCGGACCGGCGCAAGACCTGGCTGGCCTGTGACGAACACAAGGGCAGCTTGTCCGACTTCCTCGAGCGCCGGTCATTCCTGCGCGAAGTCGATCCATTCACCGGCTGAATGCGGCGTGGCGGAGTTGACCGTCGCTCAACTCCGAAAAAGCATATTTCCGGATTGGGCCGGACTGATTGAGCAGTTTGGCGCTCAGCCACCGATCGCGGACATCGGGCGGACCGGCTGCAGGAAGCTCGGGTCGTTGATGCCGTGACCCGGCAGTTTGCCGCGCATCGCGCGCCGCCAGCGGTCGGCCAGCTCGGCGTCGTCGGCACCGGCCCGCAGCGCCGTCCGCAGGTCGGACTCGGTGCGCGCGAACAGGCAGTCCCGGACCTGGCCGTCGGCGGTCAGCCGGACCCGGTCGCAGTCTCCGCAGAACGGGCGGGTCACCGACGCGATGATGCCGACCTTCTGCGGCCCGCCGTCCACCAGGAACGACTCGGCCGGTGCGCTGCCGCGGCGCGAGGCGTCTTCCGGGATCAGCTCGAACTCTTCGCCGAGCATGCCGAGGATCTCGTCCGCGGTGATCATCGTGCTCCGGTCCCAGCCGTGCTGCGCGTCCAGCGGCATCTGCTCGATGAATCGCAGTTCGTACCCGCGGTCGAGGCAGAAACGCAGCAGCTGCGGCGCATCCGTGTCGTTCAGGCCGCGCATGAGGACCGCATTCACCTTGACCGGCGTCAGGCCGGCGTCGTGCGCGGCCTCCAGCCCGGCGATCACGTCCTTCAGGCGGTCACGCCGGGTCAGCGTCCGGAACTTCTCCGCATCGATGGTGTCGAGGCTCACATTCACGCGATCCAGCCCGGCCTCCTTCAGCGCCACCGCCTGCCGGGCCAGTCCGATCCCGTTGGTGGTCAGCGACACCTCGGGGCGCGGGGTGAGCGCCGTCGTCCGGCCGACGATGTCCACCAGGCCGCGGCGCAGCAGCGGCTCACCGCCGGTGAAGCGGATCTCGTGCACGCCCAGCTGGGTGACCGCGATCGACACCAGGCGGACGATCTCGTCGTCGGTGAGCAGCTCCGGCTTCGCCAGCCAGTCCAGGCCTTCCTCCGGCATGCAGTACGTGCAGCGCAGGTTGCACCGGTCGGTCAGAGACACCCGCAGGTCCGTCGCGACCCGGCCGTACCGGTCCGCGAGCCCCGTCCGCGCTGCTTCCTGGATCGCCGTCACGACCCCAGCCTACGTGCCGGACGCCGGTCGTTTCAGGGTATGGCTTAAGTTCGAACCGTGGGTCGCTTGATGAACATCCGCTGGATCACCGCCGCACTGGGCGTGCTGATCCTGGCCGGCGTGTGCGTGCAGCTGGGTCGTTGGCAGCTGCACCGCCTCGATGAACGCAAGGCACGCAACGAAGTGACCCGGACCAATCTGGCCGCGCCACCGGCACCCGTCGAGCAGATCGTCGGGCCGCAGGGGGTGGTCGGCGACCAGCACGCCTGGCGCACCGCGGTGGTCACGGGGCACTACGACGCCTCGAAGCAGGTGGTGCTGAAGTACCGCAACGTCCAGGACCGGCCGGGCTTCGAGATCGTCACCCCGCTGGTGCTCGCGAACGGCAAGGCGATCCTGGTCGACCGCGGCTTCCTCGCCCGGCAGAGCTCGGAGCTGATGCCGCTGCACGTCCCCGCCGTACCGACCGGGGAGGTGACCGTGACGGGCCGGCTGCAGCGCAGTGAACGCGGCGGTCACACCAACGGCGGCACCCCGGACGACGGTACGGCGCGACTCATCAATGGGCCCGACTACGCGAAGGTGCTCGGGCTGAACCTCTACGACGGCTACCTCACCGTGGAGAAACAGCAGCCGGCCAACGATCCGGCGTTCAGCGGGTTCCCCGGTCCGGAGATCGACGACGGGCCGCACTTCTTCTACGCGTTGCAGTGGTTCTTCTTCGCTCTGCTGGCGCTCGGCGGGCTGGTCTACTTCTCCCGGCAGCAGGTGCTCACGCCGGCGGCCGCGGATCCTGTCGTTGCTGCCCGCAACGAAGAACCGGAACCGGTCGGTCCCGGAGACCGGACCTGAGACCGCACAGCTCCTGACATGCGCAGCACCGTGCGGTACGGCAGGATGGTCCCGTGGACCTTGGACTGCGCGATCGCACCTACATCGTCACCGGCGCGAGTGCCGGGCTCGGCTTCGCCACCGCGAAGGCACTGGCCGCCGAAGGCGCCCGCCTGGTGATCTCCAGCCGGAACGAGGATTCGATCAAGCGGGCCGCAACCGAACTGCAGGAGCTCGGCGGCCAGGTCGTCGGGATCTCCGTCGACAACGCCGAGCCGGACAGCGCGGAGCGGCTGGCGGCGACCGCGATCGCCAAGTGGGGCGCGCTGCACGGGGCGCTGATCAGCGTCGGTGGACCGCGCGCCGGGACGGCGATGGACACCGATGAGGAGGACTGGCGGGCAGCCTTCGACAGCGTCTTCCTCGGTGGCCTGCGGATCGCCCGCGCGGTCGCTCGGGCCGGCGCTTCGGACAGCTCGATCGCCTTCGTGCTGTCGTCGTCGGTGAAATCCCCGATCAACGGGCTGGCGATCTCGAACGGCCTGCGGCCCGGGCTCGCCATGGTGGCGAAGACACTCGCCGACGAGCTCGGGCCGAACGGCATCCGGGTGAACGGACTGATGCCGGGCCGGATCGCCACCGACCGGCTGACGGAGCTCGACGCCCGCAGCGGTGACCCCGCCGCGGCTCGCCGGGCCTCCGAGAAGACCATCCCGTTGCGGCGTTACGGCGATCCGGACGAGTTCGGCCGGGTGGCTGCGTTCATCCTCTCGCCCGCCGCGTCGTACGTCACCGGGACGATCCTGCCGGTCGACGGCGGCGCCCTGCGCGCGCTCTGATCCTCAGCCCCACTGGCCGGGAACGTAGCTGCCGGCGGGCTGCTGGGTGATCACGTTGAGCCGGTTCCAGGTGTTGATCCCGGCGATCACCGCGACCAGTGCCGCCAACTGCTCGTCGTCGTAGTGCTTGGCTGCGTTCTCCCAGACGTCGTCGGGGACTCCCCCGCCGGCGTCGGCGATCCGGGTACCGGCCTCGGCCAGGGCCAGCGCGGCACGCTCGGCCTCGGTGTAGACGGTTGCCTCCCGCCACGTCGCGACCAGGTTGATCCGGACCGTCTCCTCGCCGTGGTGGGCAAGGTCCTTGGAGTGCATGTCGACGCAGTACGCGCAGCCGTTGATCTGGCTGACCCGCAGCTCCATCAGTTCCAGGGTGGTGATCGGCACGCCGGCCGACCGCGCGACGTACGCCGCGCTGTTGAGGTGCTTGACGAACTTGCCGAGGACCGGACTGGTGAACAGATCCAGACGAGCGTCCATAGTGGGTGTCTCTCCTAGCGATTGAGCCTGTTGACACCCACCCGACGAGACAGCCGCCCCAAGTGTCAGTCGGGAATTCTGTTGCCTTGCTCATCCCAATGCGCGGCGACCTTCTTGCTGGGCTGAACCCGCGGCGGCTCGCCCGGCATCTTCGGGTAGTCCGGCGGGAAGTTCAGCTCGCCGCCCGGCAGCTCCTCCCAGAGCCGCAGCAGCGGGTCGAGCGAGTACGCCGTGTCGTCGATGTCCGCCCACGGGTCGCCGTCGGCCAGGTAGTCGGGGATCGTGTGCAGGTTGAACGCCCGTGGGTCGTCGATCTCGGCGAGCCGCTCCCAGGTCATCGGCGTGCTGACCGGGGCGCCCGGACGCGGGCGGAGCGACCAGGCGCCGGCGACCGTGCGGTCGCGGAGGTTCTGGTTGAAGTCGAGGAAGATCGACGCCTCACCGCGTTCCTCCTTCCACCAGGCGGTGGTGACGGCGTCGTCGCGGCGTTCCAGCGCGCGGCCGAAGCCGATCGCCGCGTGCCGGACCTCGTCGAACGTCCACTCCGGCCGGATCCGCACGTAGATGTGGATGCCGCGGTTGCCGCTGGTCTTGGCGTACCCACGCAGTCCGAGCTCCTCGAGCAACTCCCGGGCCACGCCGGCCACCCGCCGCGCGTCGGCGTACTTGGCGCCGGGCTGCGGGTCGAGGTCGATGCGCAACTCGTCGGGGTGTTCCAGGTCGCTGCGGCGGACGGCCCACGGGTGGAACGTGAGCGTGCCCATCTGGGCCGCCCAGACCGCCGCCGCGGGCTCGGTCAGGCACAGCTCGTCGATCGGGCGCCCGTTCGGTGTCAGCACGCGGCAGGTGACGAGCCACTCGGGCGCGCCCTTCGGCAGGCGCTTGGAGTAGAACCCGTCCCCGGTCTGCCGGCCGGACGTGTCGACGGACAGCTTCATGCCCTCCCGCCAGCCCCCGGGCCAGCGTTCGAGCGCGACCGGCCGGTCGCCGGAGGCGCGCAGGAAGGCCGGCGCCACCTGCACGAAGTACTCGCAGACCTGCAGCTTGGTCACTTCCGGAGCCCACTCGGTGGCCTCGTAGACCACCCGCTCCGGACTGCTGACCCGGACCTCCCGCTCCCCCACGGTGAGCGTCACCGCCGTGCTCTTCGCCATGCCGCGACCGTACCGCTCGGGCCGGACAATTCGGCCGGATTTCCGTGCACCGCACGGGAAAGGCAAGTTTTTCCAACCCCTGGCCACGGTAGGTGACCGAGCGGTAACGTTCCTGCACCTCGTTCCTGGGGCGTGAGGCCCCCGGGACACCTGACAAGGAGCGCGAGGATGAACAGATCCGCCCTGTTCGCCGCTGCAACCGCAGTGGCGACCACCACCGCCCTCGGACTGACCAGCGCAACCACTGCCAGCGGCACTCCGTCGGCGTCACCCGCCCCGAGCCCGGCCGCGGCCGTCGCCCAGGCCAAGGAAGCGATCGGGCACAACCTGACCGCCCTTCGGGCCACCACAGCCGACGCGTTCGTGGTCAAGGACGTCATTGTCGACTCCGACGGCAGCAGCCACGTCCGGATGGACCGGACGATCGGCGGCCTGCCGGTGCTCGGCGGCGACGTCGTCGTGCATCAGACGAAGGACGGCGCCTTCAAGGGTGCCAGCCTGACGCTGGGCGGACCCGCGAACGTCGCCCGGACGCCGAAACTCAGCAGCGCCGCCGCGCTCGCGAAGGGTGTCGCGAAGGGCCTGAAGGCCGAAGGCAGACCGAGTCTGGTGATCGAGGCCCGCAAGGGTGCCCCACGACTGGCCTACCAGGTCACCTCGGGCGGCACCCAGGCCGACGGTACGCCGAGCCGCGTCACCACCACCGTGGATGCCCTGACCGGCGCCACGCTGGTCCGCGAGCAGCACATCCAGACCGCGTCCGGCGACGGCAAGAGCCTCTACAGCGGGACCGTGCCGCTCGAGACGTCCACCGCATCCGGCGGCTACACGCTGACCGACGCCACCCGCGGCGGCGGTTACACGGCCGACGCGAACAACAAGACCGACTCGATTCTGTGTCAGCTGTTCGGCTTCGGGTGTCCGGTGCCGACCCGGTTCACCGACGCGGACAACCATTGGGGCAACGGCACCAACTCTGACCGCGCCTCGGCGGCGGTCGACGCGCACTACGGCGCCGCGACGACGTACGACTATTACAAGTTCGTGCACGGCCGGAACGGCATCTTCGGCGACGGCAAGGGTGTCCCGAGCCGCGTGCACTACGGGAACAACTACGTGAACGCGTTCTGGGACGGCAAGCAGATGACCTACGGCGACGGCGACAACGTCGTGGCGGGTCCGCTGGTGTCGATCGACGTGGCCGGCCACGAGATGTCCCACGGCGTCACCGAGCACACCGCGAACCTCACCTACTCCGGTGAGTCCGGCGGCCTGAACGAGGCCACCAGCGACATCTTCGGCACGATGGTCGAGTTCTACTCCAACAACTCCTCCGACCCCGGTGACTACTACATCGGCGAGGAGATCATGAAGGACCGGCCGGCGCTGCGGTTCATGGACAAGCCGAGCAAGGACGGCAGTTCGGTCGACTGCTGGTACTCCGGGGTCGGCAACCTCGACGTGCACTACTCGTCCGGTATCGCCAACCACTTCTTCTACCTGCTGTCCGAGGGCACCGGCGCCAAGACGATCGGTGGTCTCCCCCACAACTCGTCGGCGTGCAACGGCAGCACGCTGCAGGGCATCGGCAAGGACAAGGCCGCGAAGATCTGGTACCGCGCGCTGTCGACGTACATGACCAGCGGTACGACGTACGCGCAGGCCCGGACCGCGACGCTGAACGCGGCCACCGACGCGTACGGCGCGAACAGCCCCGAGCGGGCCGCCGTCGCGGCCGCGTGGTCGGCGGTCAGCGTCAACTGACTCGCTGAGCCGGCCCACTGAATGTTCACCGGGTCCTGTCCCACTGGGGCGGACAGGACCCGGTGATCAAACCTTTTATTCATTGCCAGCCGCCGGGTCCCGACCTACCGTCACATCATGGGTGGGGAGCCCGGGGGCAAGCCGCGCCTCAGTACGGCGCGGCCGCTACTGCTCGTGGTGGACGCTGACCCGGAGCGTCTGGAGCGGTGCGAGACAGAGCTGCATCGCGGCTTCGGCGCGGACTTCCGGGTCCGCGGCGAGGTGACGGCGACTGCCGCGCTCGACTGGCTGCAACGAGCGCACGACTGGGAGCAACGGGTCGCCGTGGTGATGGTCGACCACTCGCTGCCCGCGGACGATCGGGCCGCGGTCCTGGCCGCGTCGCGGAGCCTGCACCCCGATGCCCGCCGGGCGCTGCTGATCGAGTGGGGTGCCTGGGCGGAGCGGACGACGGCGTCGGCGATCCTGTCCGCGATGTCGGTCGGCGACATCAACTACTACGTGCTGAAGCCGTGGATCGACCACGACGAACTGTTCCACCGGACGGTGGCCGAGTTCGTCCAGGAGTGGTCGCGGTACGAGGTCGCGAACCTCCGCGAGGTGGTCGTGATCGCGGCCGCGACGTCGGTCCGCGGTCAGGCGATCCGCAGCCTGCTGGCACGCAACGGGATCCCGAGCGCGTTCCGGGAGAGCGGATCGCCGCTCGCGAACGACGCGCTCGAGTACATCGGCGAGCCGGATCCCGGTGATGGCGTGCTGGTCTGGATGCCCGCGGTGGGCGGTCCGGTGCTGCACAACCCCACCGACGTGGAGATCGCCGAAGCGTGGGGGGTGCCAACGACCCTGCCAGCCCACACCGACCGCTCGTTCGACCTGCTGGTGATCGGCGCCGGGCCGGGCGGGTTGGCGACCGCCGTGTACGGGTCGTCGGAGGGCCTGCGGACGCTGGTCGTGGAGCGCGAGTCGATCGGCGGCCAGGCCGGGACGAGTTCGCTGATCCGCAACTACCTCGGCTTCTCGCGCGGCATCCGCGGCTCGGAGCTGGCGCAGCGCGGCTACCAGCAGGCCTGGGTGTTCGGTGCGCACTTCGTACTGATGCGGACTGTCGAACGGCTGGAGGCGCGCGGCGAGGAGTTCGGCGCCACGATCGGCGGCGTCGGCGAGGTCACCGCGCGCGCCGTCGTCCTCGCGACCGGCGTTTCGTACCGGCGGCTCGCCGTACCGTCGCTGGAGAAGCTCGTCGGAGCCGGGGTGTACTACGGCGCGAGCGTGTCCGAGGCGCACGGACTGCAGGGCCGGGACGCGTGCGTGGTCGGCGGCGGGAACTCGGCCGGACAGGCCGTGCTGCACCTCGCACGGTACTGCCGCCAGGTGCTGCTGGTGATCCGCGGCGAGGACCTGTCGGCGAGTATGTCGCAGTACCTGATCGACGAGATCGATGCCGCGGACAACGTCGTACTGCGGGCGTCCAGCGAGGTGGTCGGTGGCGGCGGTGACGGCCGGCTGCAGGAGATCGTCCTGCGGGATCGGCGGTCCGGCACCGAGGAGACCGTACCGGTCGACGGGTTGTTCGTGATGATCGGCGCGGTGCCCGGGACCGACTGGCTGCCGGCCGAGGTGGCGCGGGATCCGCGCGGGTTCGTACTAACCGGATCGGATGCGGGTGTGGATCCACGCTGGCACGAGGCCCGGCCGCCGCAGCCGTACGAGACGACGGTGCCCGGTCTGTTCGCGGTCGGTGACGTCCGCAGTGAGTCGGTGAAGCGGGTGGCGTCCGCTGTCGGGGAGGGATCGGTGGTGGTTTCGCAGATTCATACGCATCTGAAGGCGCGTTCCCATGTCTGAGCACCAGCTGTCCGAGCGCAAGTTCGTGTACTCGCCGGCGATGGTCGGCCTGACCGCGCTGGTGTTGCTGATTCCGCTCGCGGGCCTGCTCCTGCTGCTGAACAGGCCGCGGCTCAATGTGCACTGGGAGCATCACCCGGCGCACTTCTGGCTGGTGCTACTGACCGCCGCGCTCAGCGCCGTCCTCGCGTACGCGACCGGTGCGGCAGCTGTACGGCGGGGTGACGCGCGGGTGCTGTTCGTGTCGCTGGCCTTCCTCTCGGCGGCCGGTTTCCTCGGGCTGCACGCGCTGGCGACGCCGAAGGTGCTGCTGGACACGCCGAACGCCGGGTTCACGCTCGCGACGCCGGTGGGTGTCGCGCTGGCGTCGGTGTTCGCGTTCCTGTCCAGCCTGCACTGGTCCGGGATCACCTGGGGACGACGACTGCGGGTCGCGCTGCTCGTGCTGATGGCGTTGTGGGCGGCGGCATCCGTCCTCCGGCTGTGGCCGCTGCACCAGACCGCGGTCCCGGAAGTTGCCGACGGCATCCTCGCCGTGCTCGCCGTACCGACCGTGCTGCTGTACGCCATCGCCGCGGGCCGGTACCTGCAGACGTGGTGGGCGCGTCCCTCGTTGATGCTGCTGTCGATGATCGCCGCGTTCGTGCTGCTCGCCGAGGCGATGATCGCGCTGGTGTTCGCGACCAACTGGGCGCTGTCGTGGTGGGAGTGGCACCTGCTGCTGCTCGGCGCGTTCGTACTCGTTGTGGTCGGGGTGCGGATCCAGTGGCACGAGGAACGGTTCGCGGACCTCTACCAGGAAGACACCGTGTCCGGGCAGCGTGAGTTGAGCGTGCTGTTCGCCGACCTGCAGGGGTTCACCTCGTTCTCCGAGCGGCACGACCCGGTCGAGGTGACGGCGATGCTCAACACGTACTTCGAGGTCGTCGTACCGCCCGTGGTCCGGCGGCACGGCGGTGACGTCGACCGGATCATCGGCGACGCGTTGATGGTGACGTTCAACAAGCGCGGCGACCAGCCGGATCACGCGCGCCGGGCCGCCGCGGCCGGACTCGCCTTGCAGGAGGCCGCGGCCGCTGTCCAGGCCGAACACCCGAATTGGCCGCGGTTCCGGGTCGGGATCAACACCGGCATCGCCTCGGTCAGCCTGCTCGGTACCGAGGGCGGGCGGACCCACACGGTCATCGGCGACACGGTGAACGTCGCCTCCCGGATCGAGGGCAAGGCGCCCGGCGGCGGGGTCGCGATCGGCCCGGCCACCAAGGAGCGGCTGCCGCAGGCCCGCACCGAGTCGCTCGGCATGGTCAGCCTCAAGGGCAAGACCGAGCCGGTCGAGGTCTACCACTTGATCGAGCTGCGCTGACCTGAGCCGCGCTGAGCACGCGAAGGTTCACCCGTGCCTTTCCGGTGGCCACCGGATGTTCAGGTGTGACCCCTTGGATCGGCCGCGTCCCGGTGTGAGAATCCGGGCCATGTCTGCCCAGTTGCCTGCCCAGTTGTGGGCTCAGTTCCGACCGCGGCGCCGCGTGGGCGCCCTCGTGGTCACGACCAGTGTGCTCGCCTCCGGGGCGACGGCGGCGATCCTCGCCTCCCCCGTGCAGGCCGCGTCGACCGATGTGGTCATCACCGAGGTGTACGGCGGTGGCGGCAACAGCGGGGCGCCGTACACCAACGACTTCGTGGAGCTGACCAACAACAGCTCGGCCCCGATCGATGTCAGCGGCTGGTCGATCCAGTACGCGTCGGCGGCCGGCTCGACCTGGCAGGTCACCCGGCTGACCGGCACCATCGAGCCGGGGGCCGCCTACCTGGTCCAGGAGAGTGGTGGCACGAACGGCCAGCCGCTGCCGACGCCGAACGTCACCGGCACCATCCCGATGTCCGCGACCTCCGGCAAGGTCGCGCTGGTGACGACGCAGACCGCGCTCGCCTGCGGCGCCACCTGTCACGCGGACGCGAGCGTCAAGGACTACGTCGGCTACGGCGCCGCGACCGACTCCGAGGCCGCGCCCGCGCCCGGCCTGTCGAACACGACGTCGGCCGCGCGGACCGATCCGACGCAGGACACCGACAACAACGGCGCCGACTTCGCGGCCGGCAACCCGTCGCCGGGCACGCTGACGTCGGTTCCCAACGACCCACCGGTCGAGGCGAAAATCCATGACATCCAGGGCGCCGCGCACCGGTCGCCGCTGGAGGGCAAGAAGGTCACGAACGTCACCGGCGTGGTGACCGCCAAGGGCAGCAACGGCTTCTGGTTCCAGGACCCGCAACCGGACACCGACCCCGCGACCAGCGAGGGCCTGTTCGTGTTCACCAGCTCCGCGCCGACCGTGAACGTGGGCGACGCCGTGTCGGTCGCGGGTTCGGTCGCCGAGTTCCGCCCCGGCGGCTCCGGCGGTACGGACAACCTGACCACGACCGAGCTGACCAACGCCGAGATCACCGTCACGGGCTCCGCCGCGGTCCCGGCGCCGACCCTCGTCGGTCCGGGCGGCCGGGTGCCGCCGTCGACCGTGATCGAGGACGACGCGTCCGGCGATGTGGAGACGACGAGTACGGCCTTCGACCCGGCCGAGGACGGTCTGGACTTCTGGGAGTCGCTGGAAGGGATGTGGCTGGGTATCAACCGGCCCGAGGTCACCGGTCCGACCAGCTCGTTCCGTGAGCTGTCCGTCGTACCGGCCGGCGCGAGCGTACGGACGATCCGCGGCGGCATCGTGCTGCAGGCGAACGACAGCAACCCGGAGCGGGTACTGCTGGACGACGTCCTCGCGCCGATCCCGGACGCGAAGACCGGCGACAAGCTGGCCGGGGTGGTCAGCGGTGTCCTGGACTACTCGTTCGGGAACTTCAAGTTCCTGCCGATCACCACGCCGATCGTGATCGACGGCGGCGTCCAGCGCGAGAAGACCAAGCCCTCGTCGCCGGTGCAGCTGTCGGTGGCGACGTTCAACGTCGAGAACCTCGACCCGTCCGACGGTGACGCCAAGTTCGACGGGCTCGCGCAGGCCGTCGTCCGCAACCTCGCCGCGCCGGACGTCCTCGGCCTCGAGGAGGTCCAGGACGACGACGGTGCAGTCAACTCCGGTACGACGTCGGCGGAGAAGACGCTGCAGCTGCTGACGGACGCGATCGTCCGGGCGGGCGGCCCGCGGTACGCGTGGCGGCAGATCGACCCGGTGAACAACGCCGAGGGCGGTGAGCCGGGCGGCAACATCCGGGTCGCGTTCCTGTACCGGACGGACAAGCCACTGAAGTTCGTCGACCGTCCGGGCGGCGGCTCGACGGTCCCGACCACGATTGTCACCGATCCGGCCGGCCGACCGCACTTGAGCTCGTCTCCGGGCCGGATCGACCCGGCGAACCCGGCGTGGGCAGCCACCCGGGTGCCGCTCGCGGGCGAGTTCAAGTGGCACGGGCAGACCGTGTTCGTGGTCGTGAACCACTTCAGCTCCAAGGGCGGCGACGACCCGCTGTGGGGACGGTTCCAGCCGCCGGTCCAGTCGACCGCGGCCAAGCGCCACCAGCAGGCCGCCGCGGTCCGCGGATTCGTTGACCAGATCCTGGCCAAGGACAAGGGCGCGAACGTCGTCGTCCTCGGCGACCTGAACGACTTCGACTTCTCCGAGACCACGGACATCCTGGTCGGGTCGGGCAAGACCGCGCTGATCGACCTGCCGCGGACACTGCCGGTGCGCGAGCGGTACAGCTACGTGTTCGAGGGCAACAGCCAGTTCCTCGACCACATCCTGATCTCGCAGAACCTGCGGCCGGCCGCGGCGTACGACGTGGTGCACATGAACGCCGAGTTCCCGGACCAGATCTCCGACCACGACCCGCAGGTGGTGAAGCTGATCCCGTTGCCGTCCTGGGTGCGCTGACCGGACGCTTACGGCAGCCTGACGAGCGGCGGCCGGGCGGGGTTTTCCTTGCCCGGTCGCCGATACTTGAGACGTGACTGATTCCACCAAGCAGTACGCCGTTCAGAAGTCCGAGGCGGAGTGGCGGGCGCAGCTGTCCCCCGCGGAGTTCCACGTGCTGCGCCAGGCCGGGACGGAGCGGCCGTTCGTCGGTGAGTACACCGACACCAAGACGGTCGGGGTGTACAAGTGCCGGGCGTGTGACGCGGAGCTGTTCCGCAGCGAGACCAAGTTCGACTCGCACTGCGGCTGGCCGTCGTTCTTCGCGCCGCTGGCCGAGGACCGGGTCGAGTACATCGAGGACACCACGCTGGGCATGAAGCGCGTCGAGGTCCGGTGCGCGAACTGCGGCTCGCACCTGGGGCACGTCTTCGAGGGCGAGGGCTACGGCACCCCCACCGACCTCCGCTACTGCATCAACAGCATCAGCCTGACGCTGGACCCCGCCTGACCCCACCGGACAGCCCCGTCCAACCCCGCCCAACCCCGCCTGACCTGCGCACCGGTCGCCCGGTCGAGTTCTAGACTGAGGCGTCCGGTGCAGGCAGGGGAAGGAGTTCGGTGGCTGACGACGTCCGTAGACCGCGGGTTCTCGATGTGCTGGCGGCGGAGGAGCCTTGGGAGGTGCCGGACGCGTGGGTGAGCCGGGTTCAAGGCCAGCTGAGAGCCTGGGCCGACGACCCCGAGGCGCTCCGGCCGCTGCGAGCGGACGCGTTCCCCGACTTCGTCAAGGGCACCCCGGCGGCGGTCTGGTTCACCCACCAGGTGGCGCCGCTGCTGACCGGGTGGATCCCGGTCCTGCACGGTGAGTACGCCGACCTCCCGGCCGAACTGACCCGCGAGTTCTACCGGCCGTCGGCGCGCCTCGGCGGCAACGGCCACGTGATCTACGTCGCCCCGACGGACTGGCAGCTACAGGCGATCGCCGGCGCGCGCGGGTTCCGCGAGCAGGGCCGCCGGCACGCACTGCACCTGTCCCGCAACGTCGTCAGCCTGTTCCTCGACGCGCCCCCGATGGCAGCCCGCGCCCAGGCGCTGACCGCGGCCTTCGACCGGGTCCTCGCGGACCGCGACCTCACCGAGCTGCACATCACCGGCGCGTACGACGACATCGCGAAGTACTGGCGCTCCGCGGCGCTGACGGACTCCGAACGCGCCGTCCTGCCGGAGTTGGCCGGCCCGACTGCCGCGCTGCGCTACTCGATCAACTCGGTGCGCGACACCCACGCACGGATGCTGATGCTCAGCCCGGACGAGTACGCCGGCGACTTCGCCCAGGTGCTGGCCGAGCTGATCCTCGCCACCGGCCTGCGCGGCATCCCGCAGTCGGTCGCGAACATCCTCGGCGACGCCGCGATCGACGTCCACAAGGCGCTCGAGGAGATCCACCCGGCGTTCTCGGTGCAGACCTGGCACGGACACGTCAACCAGTGGATGTCCCGCGCCATCCGCAACGGGCAGTCGGCGCTGGCTCGCTCGTGGGGCGCCGCGGCCGCGCGCGTCGGCGTACACCTGTCCGGGGTGCTCGCGAAGGGACCGTGGCCGGACAGCGAAGTGCCGGACCTGACCACGCTGTTCCGGATTCTCGACCGGGAGCGGTGGAGCACGATCGAGAGCCAAGCGGCCGCCCAGAACGAGGCGTCGCTGTCGGCCTCCTGGAAGAGCGTCAAGGACGACGAGCCCAAGGCACAGACCGAGGACGTGGCGCGGGACGAGTCGCTGCCCGAGCCGCTCGACTTCAGCAACGACCCGCTGGCCGAGCTCGACTCGCTGATCGGCCTGGAGTCGGTCAAGGACGCGGTCCGTCGGATGGTCGCCGAGGTGAAGACGAACGTGCGCCGCGAAGAGCTCGGCCTGCCTAGTCACGAGCGGGCGCGGCACATGGTGTTCGTCGGCAAGCCCGGTACGGCGAAGACCACGATCGCGCGACTGCTCAGCCGCATCTACCACCAGCTCGGCGTCCTGGAGAAGGGCCACGTGGTCGAGGTCGACCGCTCGGACCTGGTCGGTGCGTCCGTCGGTTCGACCGCGCCGATGACCGCGGCCAAGTTCCGCGAGGCGCTCGGCGGCGTGCTGTTCATCGACGAGGCGTACACGCTGACCCCGGAGAACACGCCCGGCGACTACGGCCTGGAAGCGGTCGCGACGATCCTGAAGATGATGGAGGACCACCGCAACGACTGCATCGTGATCGTGGCCGGGTACCACCGCGAGATGCAGCGCTTCATGGAGTCCAACACCGGTCTGGCGTCCCGATTCCCGAAGCTGCTGTCGTTCAGCGAGTACGACACCGACCAACTGGTGCAGATCTTCGAGCTGCAGGCCCGGCAGAAGGGCATGATCTACGGCGAGGAAGTGCTGGACAAGGTCCGCAGCGTGATCCCGCCGGCACCGCGCGGCCACAGCTTCGGCAACGGTCGTTTCATCCGGAACGTGCTCGAGGAGGCCATCTCCAACCAGGCCACCCGGCTGTCGGCGAGTGACCCGGACACGCTCACCGAGCGGGACCTGCGCGAGCTGATCCCGGCCGACGTCCGGCCGCCGACGTCGATGCGCGCCGAGGACTACCTGCTGCAGAAGCCCGGCACTTAGGCCGGGCCCGAGACCGGCATGGCGAGGGCCACCGGGTTGCCGTCGGGGTCGGCGAGGTACGCCTGCCGCTCACCCCACGGCATCGTGGCCGGCTCCTGCAGCACCCGGTACCCGGCCTCGCGGAAGCGCCCCACCTCGGCCTCGACATCGTCGACGTACACGAACAGCTCGAAGCGCGGCGCCGTACCGACGGTGATGCCGAGCTGCGCCTCCGGCCAGTTCACGTCGGACAGACCGAGCGACGCGTCGCCGCGGTCCATCCCGACGTAGTGCGGCTCACCCTCCAGCGGGAACTGGTACGTCGGTGCGTACCCGAGCAGCGTGTAGAAGGCGACGGACCGGCGGACGTCGGCGACGTACACCACCGGGAACGCCTTGCCCATGAGCGATGTCATTCCTGGCCCACCCCACCGCCCCGGTCAGACGAGATTGGCGATCAGGTCGCCGAGTTCGGTCCGCTTGCCGGTGTAGAACGGGACCTCCTCGCGGACGTGCCGCCGCGCGGTCGACGCCCGCAGATCACGCATCAGGTCGACGATCCGGTGCAGCTCGTCGGCCTCGAACGCCAGCATCCACTCGTAGTCGCCGAGCGCGAACGACGCCACCGTGTTGGCCCGCACGTCCGGGAAGCCACGGGCCATCTTGCCGTGCTCCGCGAGCATCGCCCGGCGCTCATCGTCCGGCAGCAGGTACCACTCGTACGACCGGACGAACGGGTACACGCAGACGTAGGTCCGCGGCTCCTCGTCGGCGAGGAAGGCCGGGATGTGGCTCTTGTTGAACTCGGCCGGCCGGTGCAGCGCGAACTGCGACCAGATCGGGACCAGGTGCCGGCCCAGGCGCGAGCGGCGCAGCGCGTGGTACGCCTGCTGCAGCGCGTCCGACGACGGCGCGTGCCACCAGATCATGAAGTCGGCGTCGGCCCGGAAGCCCTCCACGTCGTAGATCCCGCGGATCACCACGTCGTCGGCCGCGAGCTTGCCGACCAGCTCCTGGAGCTCCGCGGTCAGCTCGTCGCGGTTCGCGTCGCCGAGCGGCGTCTCGACCTTGAAGACCGACCACAGGGTGTAGCGGATGACGTTGTTGAGCTCACGGGCCTTCGGCTTACCAGTCACGATGTCATTGTCTCCAATGCGTTCAGGTGCTCCCGCACCCGGGTGGCCGCCCGGCCACCCGATGCCACACAGGCCGCGATCCCGACACCGCGGTACGCCGCTCCGCACACGGCCAGCCCCGGTACGCCGGACACCGCCGCCTCCACCCGGTCGACCCGATCCAGATGCCCGACGGCGTACTGCGGCAGGCCGCCGCCCCACCGGGTCACCAACGGCCCGACGATCTCCGCGTCCAGGCCGATCGCCTTGCGGAGGTCGGACACCGCCAGCTGCACGAGGTCCTCGTCGGAGCGCTGCAGCACGTACTCCTCGCCGAGCCGTCCGACCGAGGCGCGCAACACCGCCAGCTCTCCCCCGGCCTCCGCGGACCAGGCCCACTTCGCGTGCGAGTACGTCGACGCCTTGATCGTGCGGTCCTCCACGGACGGCACGAGGAACCCGGAGCCGGTCGCGGTCGCCGGCCAATCGCGTTTCCGGACCGCGAGCGTGACGATCGCCATGCTGGCGTACTCGATCGCCGCCAGCTCGGCCGCGGCCGCCGGCACCAGGTCCGCGAGCATCCGCCCCGCCGGCGTGGCCGGTACGGCGACCACGACCGCATCGGCCGTGAGCAGCGTCGGCGCCGGCACCGGTCCCGCCTCGAGCTCGAAGCCGTCGGCGGTGCGCGCGATCCGCCGTACGGCGAGTTTGGTGCGGATGTCGACGCCGCGAGCCACCAGGTCGGACTCCAGCGCCCCGATGAGCCGGTTGATGCCGCCGACGATGCCGGCGAACACCGGCTGACCGGCGCGCTGCTTGCCCAGGTCACGCAGCTCGGCGGTGGCGGCCAGCAGGCTCGGCGCGGTCCGCAGCTTCGCGTACAGGTCGGGGACCGCGGCGGCGAGGGAGATCTCCTCGGCCTTCCCGGCGTACACCCCGCCGAGCAGCGGATCGATCAGCTTGTCGGTCACCGCGGATCCCATCCGCTCGGCGACGAACCGCCCGATCGCGACATCCTCGGTCAGCGCGGGCGGCGGCAACTCGGCCTCGTGCGCGACCTGCTCCGCAGCCTCGGAGCCGAGGACGTCGGCGGTCGCCGACGGATCCACCGGGACACCCATCACGGTCGGCGGGATCGCGCGGATCCGGTCCCCGACCCACAGGCCGGCCGAGGTCGTCGCCGGATGCACCAGATCGTCGCCGAGGCCGACCGCCCGGATCAGGTCGACGGCCTCCGGACGCCGGGCCAGCACCGACTCCGCGCCCAGGTCGACCGGGACACCCTCGATCGCGTCACCGGCCAGCTTCCCACCGAGCCGTGGCGAGCCTTCGACCACCGTGAGATGTGGTGGGTTCGGGCCGGTCGCGAGCGCGTGCGCCGCTGCGAGTCCGCTGATCCCGCCGCCGACCACCACGACACGCTTCACTACTGCTCCTCCAAGCTCAATTCGTACCTCGTCCCCGGCCCGAACTCGGTGCTGCTGCTCCCGACCGGCCGGAAGCCCGCACGGGTGAGCACCGCCTGCGAGGCCGGGTTGCTGTCCGAAGCCCCGGCCTGCAGCCTGGTCAGCCCGTAGTCGCGCGCGAACTCGATCACCGCGCGCACCGCGGCCGATGCGAGCCCCTTGCCCGTCCACTTCTCGGCGATCCGGTAGCCCAGCTCGGCCGAGCCGTTCTCGAGATCGATCAGGTTCACCCGGCCGGCCACGGCGCCGGCGTCGTCGACCAGGACGTGGAAGCGGCAGATGCCGGTCTCCTGCTCGGCGAGCAGGGCGGCGTGCCGGATCGCGAAGTCGGTGAAGTACTGGTCGCCGCGGTCAGCGATCCAGGATGCGAAGAACGCGCGGTTGTCCCGCTCGAAGGCGAGGATCGCGTCCGCGTGGTCGGCGCGCATCGGCTCGACCGTCACCCCGTGGTCAGGCAGGTACATGGGCCGACTTCGCCTGGACGTACTTCACGATCCGGTGCAGGACGTCGGGGTCGGCGTCCGGCGGGACCCCGTGGCCGAGGTTGAAGATGTGCCCGGGCGCGGCCGTGCCTTCGGTGAGGATCCGGTCGATCTCGGGCGCGATCGCGTCCCAGCCGGCGAACAGCAGCGCCGGGTCGAGGTTGCCCTGCAGCGGCTTCGGGCCGGTCCGGCGCACCGCCTCGTCGAGCGGCACCCGCCAGTCGACCCCGACCACGTCGGCCCCGGCCGCGCTCATCAGCCCGAGCAGCTCGCCGGTGTTCACACCGAAGTGCACGCGCGGTACGCCGTACTGCCCGATCGCCTCGAAGACCTTCGCGGTGTGCGGCATCACGAACCGCTCGTAGTCGCGCAGCGACAGCCCACCGGCCCAGGAGTCGAACAGCTGGATCGCCGAGGCGCCCGCTTCGACCTGCACCGCCAGGTACGCGATCGCGACGTCGGCGAGCCGGTCGGCCAGCGCGTGCCACAGGTCCGGGTCGCGGTGCATCATCGCCTTGGTGCGGGCGAAGTCCTTGCTCGGGCCGCCCTCGACCAGGTACGACGCGACCGTGAACGGCGCACCGGCGAACCCGATCAACGGCGTACCGCCCAGCTCGGAGACCAGTTGTTGCACAGCATCAGTGGTGAACTGCACGTCACCCGGCGTCACCGGGCGGACCCTGGCGACGCCCGCCGCGTCCCGGACCGGATCGGCGACGACCGGGCCGACTCCGGGCTTGATCTCGACGTCGAAGCCGGCCGCGCGCAGTGGCAGCACGATGTCGGAGTAGAAGATCGCCGCGTCCACGCCGTAACGGCGGACCGGCTGCAGCGTTATCTCCACGACGAGATCGGGCCGCATGCAGGACTCGAGCATCGAGATGCCCTCCCGCGCCGCGCGGTACTCGGGCAGGGCCCGCCCGGCCTGCCGCATGAACCACACCGGGGTGTGCGGCACCGGCTGTCCCCGAGCAGCGAGCAGGTAGGCGGAGGACTCCAGAGCCGGCGGTCGTGTCACACAGCGATGATCCCACGCGGCCCCACCAGGCCCGACGGCGCGGTCGGCCGGTCGGGTGTAGGCGAGGCAATACGGACAGCTACCGGCGCGTCTTGACGCGCGGCGGTGAGTAATCGGTCGTAGGCTGCGGATATGGGTGCCCGCAAGCAGGTCGACGCGCCACCCGCGGAGTTCGCCGAGGCAGTCTCGCAGTTACGGGATGCCCGGTTCCGGCCCGAGGTATTCGTCGAGGAGATGCCCGCACCGCAGCGGATCGCACCGCATGCGGCCGCGGTCAGCGCCGACGTGACGGTCGACGGTGACGATGTCGCCACCGGCCGTCTGGTCGTCCTCTACGATCCGGCCGGGAACGACGCCTGGCAGTCGACCTTCCGCTGTGTCGCGTACGTGCGCGCCGCCGTCGAGCCGGAGATGGTGACCGACGCGCTGCTCGGTGGCGTGGGCTGGACGTGGCTGATGGAGGCCCTGGCCGACCGGGGTGCCGACTTCCTGGCCCCGAGCGGTACCGTCACCAGAGTGGTATCCGAAAGCTTCGGCGGAATGGCCGACGACGACGCGACGGCGGAGATCGAGATCCGCGCGTCCTGGAGCCCCGTGCCCGGACCCGGTGGACACGTGGACGTGACCCGGCACGCCGAAGCCTGGGGCGAAGTGCTGTGTACGGCGGCCGGGCTGCCGCCGGTTCCGCCGGGAGTGGTCGCGATGCCGACGCGGCGTGGACAGCGGGGCCGATGAGCCCAGCCGACACCCAGCAGCCGTCCGCACCGGACGACCCGACCGCTCACCTGCCCCTCCTGGAGCTTCGCGACGGGCTCTCCGCCGTCGTCGACTCCGACGCGGCCCTGACCGAGACCGTCGAGGCCTTCCGGTCCGGCGCGGGTCCGGTCGCGGTCGACGCCGAGCGCGCGTCCGGCTACCGCTACTCGCACCGGGCGTACCTGGTCCAGCTGCGCCGTGCGGGCTCCGGCTCCGCGCTGGTCGACCCGATCCCGTTCGGTGACCTGTCCGCGCTCGGCGACGCGATCGTGGACGCCGAGTGGATCATCCACGCCGCGAACCAGGACCTGGCCTGTCTGGCCGAGGTCGGCATGGTGCCGCGCAAGGTGTTCGACACCGAGCTGGCCGGCCGCCTGCTCGGGTACCCGAAGGTCGGCCTCGCGTCGCTGGTCAGCGAAGTGCTCGGCTACCGGATGCGCAAGGAGCACTCGGCCGCCGACTGGTCGACCCGGCCGCTCCCGGCGCCGTGGCTGGTGTACGCCGCGCTCGACGTCGAGATGCTGATCGAGCTGCGGAACGCGATCGAGCAGGAGCTGCGCCGCGAAGGCAAGTGGGAGTGGGCCGAGCAGGAGTTCGCAGCCATCCTCGACGCCCCGCCGCGGGAGCCGAAGCCGGACCCGTGGCGCCGTACCTCCGGCATGCACCGCGTCCGGAACCGCCGCAGCCTGGCCGTGGTCCGCGCGCTCTGGGAGGCCCGCGACCAGATCGCCGCGTCCGCCGACATCTCCCCCGGTCGGATCCTGCCGGACGCCGCGATCGTCGAGGCCGCGTCCGCGATGCCCACCGACCGGGACACGCTGCAGAAGCTGACCGCGTTCAAGGGCCGCGGCGCGCACCGCCACATGCGGGTCTGGTGGGAGGCGATCGACCACGCCCGCCGGCTGCCCGATTCCGAGCTGCCCAAGCAGGGCCCGCGGTACGACGGTCCGCCGCCGGCGCGCGCCTGGGCCGAGCGCGACCCCGACGCCGCCGCCCGCCTGGCCGCCGCGCGCGCCGCGGTCGCCGAGATCGCCGAGGCGCACCGCCTCCCCACCGAGAACCTGCTCGCCCCGGACACGATCCGCCGGCTGGCCTGGTCCCCGCCGCGGGACGTGAACGTCGAGGTCGTCACCTCGTTCCTCCGCGAGCACCACGCCCGCCCCTGGCAGATCGCCCTGACCGCCGAGGTCCTCACCGACGCGATGGACTCCGAGGCCGCGGTCAAACCGCTCGACTGATCACCACGGCACCGGCCCGGCGTCGTCGAAGAACCCGCCGCGCGGCCCTGTTCCGGACGGCGGCCGGCCTCAAGCCACTGGACTGACCAGCTCCTCGTCCTTGGTCAGGTCCTGGCGGATCTGGTCGCGCAGCGTCAGCACGATCTGGATCGCGCCGAGCATGATCACGGTCGCGATCACGACGAAGATCTGGCGGTAGCTGAGCAGGCTGACCAGCAGGCTGCCGAGCGCGAGCGAGATCGCCTGCGGCGTGGACAGCAGTACTTCGGCCGCCGTCGACACGCGACCGATCAGATGACCGGGTGAACGGCGCTGCATCAGTGTCGTGAACGAGACGAAGGTCCACGGCAGCCCGAGGCCGCAGACGGCCGCGCCGATCAGGACCACGGTGATCGTCGGCGCGATCACACAGATCACGGTCGCGACCGCGAGGACGACCAACCCCACCGTGCAGGTGGCAACCTCACCGAGCCGGCGGACGGCGCGGGACGCGGTCAGTCCTCCCAGGATGGCGCCCACGCCCTGGCAGGTCACGAACACGCCGGAGAACGTCGGCGGCCTGTCGAAGGCGTCCAGCAAGGCATAGATCGACGACTCGAAGAAGCCGATCACCAGGATCGAGATCGCCAGCCCGGCGAGCACATGACGCAGGACGCGCTCGCCGGCCAGGAAGCGCACGCCGCCCAGGACGTCCTCGCGGAACGTGCTCTGCACCGCGACCCGCTCCTCATGCACCTTGAGTGTCGCGATCAACAGCCCCGCGAGTGCGAACGTGACCGCGTCGATCACCGCCACCAGCCACCCGCCCGCCGTCGCGAACAACGCCGCACCGACCAACGGCCCGAACAGGCGGTACCCCTCCTTGATCGTGGCGAGGCCGGAGTTCGCGTCGACCAGCAGGTCCTCCGGAAGCAGTTCCTTCAGCAGGCCGTTGACGGCCGCGGGCAGGACGACGAACGACACGCCGTACAGGAACGCGACGACCCAGATCAGCCACACGTCGCCGGCATCGCGGACGAGGACGAGGGGCAGTACGGCGAGCGCGCTGGCGAAGTTGCCCCAGACCAGGATCCCCTTGCGGGGCAGCCGATCCACCCACACACCGAGCAGCGGCGCGCCGAGCGCGGGCAGCACCATGAAGAAGAACGTCAGGCCGGCTTGTGCGTTCGATCCGGTGAGTGTCTTCACCCACATGCTGAGCACGAGCAGCATGATCGAGTCGCCGAGCATCGACGTACTCAGGCCGGCGAACAACCGCGGGAAGCCGGGCTGCGCGAAGAGCTTCCTCATGCCGGATCGACCCCCGGGAAGGACACCGGGACACCCCAGGCGACGAACTCACACAGCCGCGCGCCCGGTGGCCGCTGCTCGGGGTCGGTCAGGCGGTCCATGTGGCGCTCGAGCACCGCCTTGATCTCGTCGTTCATCTGCCGGAGCTCGTCGGCCGTCAGCCAGGCGACGGTCTGCGAGCCGGTGTGTGTCGCCCGCCGCCACTCCTCGGGCTGCTCCGGCGTCCGCCGCTCCGACTCGCGCAGCCGGTCCAGCGCGCGGCCGAGCATGACCTCCGACAGCGCTTCGGCGGCGCGGCGCTCGTCGACCGAGGCCGTTCCGTCGTGATCGTCCCAGGTGAACCCGATGCTCGGCACGCGCCACGGGCGCTGCCGGCCTTTCCCGCCCTCCGCCTCCTCCACGAAGCCGTGCTGCGCGAGCTTGCGGAGATGCCACGAACAGTTCGCCGGCGTCTCGTCGAGCCGATCGGCCAGCTCGGTCGCGGTCAACGGGCCGCTGAGGGTGAGCTGCTCGATGATCGCCATCCGGACCGGATGGGCCAGGGCGCTGAGTTCCCGCGGGTCACTGAGCCGGCGGTGGGGCGTGGACATGCATCGAAACTACCCTTTCGAAAGGATCGTTGCAACACCTCGCAGAGGAAACCCGGCTCCCGTGGGGGCACGGGGGCGATGGGCGCGGCGGGGTTGCGCGCGCCCGCATCTGTGGGGGTTTTTCCCGCGCACGGCGGACAAAGGCCTCCACCGTCGTGCCGAAAACTCTCCTAAGAGGCAAGGGGCGAGGCAGACCGCTTGCTGCCCGGGTCTCCTGGGCACCGCGGCCGTGCCGGATCGTACGGGCCAACTTTCGGCGCCCGCGCTGAACGAAGGTGCTGAACGAAGGTGCTGAACGAAGGTGCTGAACGAAGGTGCTGAACGACCGTGCTGAACGACCGTGCTGAACGCCGCCCGCGTCCCCGCACGGTGGGTTCACCCATCGTGTTGTGGGTTCCTGACCCATGTGAAGGGTGCGGAACCCACAACACCGTGGGTGAACCCACCGTGCGGCGGAAACCCGCAACCCCCTACGACCACACCACACCACACGACACCACACGACACCGCGACACCGCGACACGGCGTACGAGCCGGGCTGGACACGGAAGCTTGCGCAGGTTGAGGTGAGTGTGGACAGGTTATTGCTTGTCCAAGGTCCCGGGCGGGTATGCACGGCCCCGGATAGGTGCTCGCGGTCCCATGGGGCCGCCCTCAGGTCAGGCCGGGAGCTGCGCCTCGATCGCGGTGACGACCTCGTCCGACTCCGGCTCGGTGCGCGGGCGGAAGCGCGCGGCGACGGTCCCTTCCGGCGTGAGCAGGAACTTCTCGAAGTTCCACTGGATGTCTCCGGCCTCGCCGTCGGCATCGGGGGTCTGGGTGAGCTCGGCGTACAGCGGGTGCCGGCCCTCGCCGTTCACCTCGAGCTTGTCCAGCATCGGGAAGGTCACGCCGTACGTCGTGGAGCAGAACGTCTCGATCTCCTCGGCCGACCCGGGCTCCTGGCCGCCGAACTGGTTGCACGGCGCGCCCAGCACGGTGAAGCCGCGCGAGGCGTACTTCTTCTGCAGGTTCTCGAGGCCTTCGTACTGCGGGGTCAGGCCGCACTTCGACGCGACGTTCACGACGAGGACCGCCTTGCCCTTGTACTCGCCGAGGGAGGTCGGCGCGCCGGACAGGGTGGTCAGCGGAATGTCGTACAGGCTCATGCTCATCCTTGGGAGGTTGGGAGGTGACGGGCAAGAAAGTCTTCGGTACGGCGCCACGCCAGCGCGGACGCCTCCGCGTTGTGGAAGGCCGGCAACGGGTTGTCGAACGCGTGCCCGGCGCTGTCGTAGCGGTAGATCTCGGCACCGTCCAACGCGGGCACGATCGAGTCCACGTCCAGGAACGCGTCGTCGTTACCGAAGTGGTGCAGGGTGGTCGCGGTCACCTTTGGCGCGAGCTCGAGCAGCCGCGGCAACGCCGAGCCGTAGTAGCTCACCAGCACGTCCGGCGACGAGACCGCGGCCACGTTGAAGCCGAGCCCGCCACCGAAGCAGAACCCGAGCATGCCGGCCCCTCCCCCGCGGGCCCGCAGGTAGTCGAGCGCCGCGACGCCGTCGGCAACCGCCTGGTCCCAGTCGAGCCGGCCGACGATCGACATGGCGCGATCGAGCAGGTCAGGCGCGGACTCGTCCAGCTCGGTGTCGTCCAGGCGCCAGTAGATCTCCGGCGCGATCACGTAGTACCCGAGTGCGTGGAGATCCGCCGCGCGCTGCCTGATGTAGTCGGAGACCCCGAAGATCTCCTGCAGCAGGAGGACGCCCGGCGCGCCGGAATCGACGGACCCCCACTCGTGAATCGGTAGCGAACCTGACCCGGTGTCGATCTCCAACGTCACACGGGGAAGCGTACCCGCGCGGACTCCGGCTGCGTGGGCTGCGGCGGTGTGAGCTTCTGATCAGGATCGGGCATCCAGGCCTTGGTCTCGGCGATCGCGTCGACGAGCAGGTGGTGCAGGCGGTCGTCCGGGTCGGGGATGCACGCCTGCGAGATACCCTCGACGGCACACGACACCGCACGCGGTGCGGTCCGGCGGGCGAAGTCCGGGTGCGAACGCCGCGCACGCGCGGTGAACGACCGTGCCCACTTGGTGGCCGATGGCACCGACTCCAAGACGGCGAGCGACTCCGGCTGGATGTCGTTCAGCGGCCTGCCGTCGAGCGCAGCCAACTGCTTCTCCCCCACCAGCAGGGCGACGGCCAGGATGTACTGGCGTTCCTGCGAGACGACCGGGAGCGCGTGCTGGATGCAGCGCGCGGTCACCCGGGGCACGACGTGCGGATCGTCCGGTGTCAGCCCGATCACCGACGGGATCAGCGGCGCCAGGCGGGAGCGCCCGGCATCGGTCGTGCAGTCGTTGACGTCGCGGGCGACGCCGGCCAGCAGCGGATGCGTGCAGGCCGGATGGTCCGACCACGGCTCACCCGCCAGGTAGGACGCGAACTCCATGAAACAGGCGCCCTTGCGCGGATTGCGATGTTTCCCCCGGCTGAGGACCGGTACGGCCAGATCAAAATTGTTCATGGAACAACTCCAGTAACGCGGACCCTTGACCACCAGCATGCGCCGAATCGCGCCGCATTGCGAGGGCTGCGTGTGAGCGGCCCCACAGCGGCGGGTTCTTTGGCGGTTCTGTTACTCACGGGTAGCCTTGCGGTAGCTTTCCCGACCCCAAGGAGCGCCTCGTGCCTCGTGAGATCCGCGACGTCGTGTACGTCGACGGCGTTCGCACCCCGTTCGGCAAGGCCAAGGGCCAGTACGCCGAGACCCGCGCCGACGATCTGGTGATCAAGTGCATCCGGGAGCTGCTGCGGCGGAACCCGGGTCTGCCCCCGGAGCGGGTGGACGAGGTCGCGATCGCGGCCACCACCCAGATCGGCGACCAGGGGCTGACCATCGGCCGGACCGCGGCCCTGCTGGCCGGCCTGCCGAACACCACGCCCGGCTACGCCATCGACCGGATGTGCGCGGGCGCGATGACCGCCGTCACCACCACCGCCGCCGGGATCGCCTTCGGCGCGTACGACGTCGTGGTGGCCGGCGGTGTCGAGCACATGGGGCGGCACCCGATGGGCGAGGGCGTCGACCCGAACCCGCGGATCATCGCCGAGAAGCTCGTCGACACCTCCGCACTGGTGATGGGCTCGACCGCCGAGAACCTGCACGACCGCTACCCCGGGATCACCAAGGAGCGCGCCGACGCGTACGCCGCGGCGTCCCAGGAGAAGGCGGCCAAGGCCTACGCGAACGACCTCATCCAGCCCGACCTGGTGCCGGTCGCGACCCGATCGGCGGAGCAGGGCTGGGGCTACGCCACCACTGACGAGCCGATGCGGCCGGGGACCACGGTCGGGGATCTGGCCGGGCTGAAGACGCCGTTCCGGCCGCACGGGCGGGTGACCGCCGGCAACTCGGCCGGGATCAACGACGGCGCGACCGCGTGTGTGCTGACCGCGGCCGAGACCGCCGCGGAGCTCGGGCTGACGCCGAAGATGAAGCTGGTCTCGTACGCGTTCGCCGGCGTCGAGCCCGAGGTGATGGGCGAGGGCCCGATCCCCGCGACCGAGAAGGCACTGCGCAAGGCCGGGCTGACCATCGACGACATCCAGGCCTTCGAGATCAACGAGGCGTTCGCCGTCCAGGTGCTGGCGTTCCTCGAGCACTACGGGATCGCCGACGACGACCCGCGGGTCAACCCGTACGGCGGCGCGATCGCGTTCGGCCACCCGCTGGCGTCGTCCGGTGTCCGGCTGATGAACCAGCTGGCCACGCAGTTCGAGCAGCGCCCCGAGGTGCGGTACGGCCTCACCACCATGTGTGTCGGCCTCGGCATGGGCGGCACGGTCATCTGGGAGAACCCGAACTGGGAAGGTGCCGCGGCATGAGCTTGCAGGATCTGATCGACAGCGCGTCGGCGCTGTCCACCGACGAGGTTGTCACGTACGCGCACTCCCGGGACGTCGTCCTCCCGAACAAGGCCGGCGTGATGGCGCTCATCACGCTGGACAACGGCCACGACCACACGAAGCCGAACACCTTCGGGCCGAAGGGTCTGGGCTCGCTGAACGCCGCCCTCGACGCGGCACTGGCGCGCGACGAGATCGTCGCGATCGGTGTCACCGGCAAGCCGTTCATCCTGGCCGCGGGCGCCGACCTGACCGGCGTACCGAAGCTGACCGACCGCGAGCAGGCGCTGGCCCTGGGCAAGATCGGGCACGGCGTGATGCGCAAGCTCGTCGACGGCGGCAAGCCGTCGTTCGCGTTCGTGAACGGCGTCGCGCTCGGCGGCGGCCTCGAGGTCGCGCTGCATGCGACGTACCGGACCGTGTCGGCGGCCGCGGGCATGCTGGCCACGCCGGAGGTGTTCCTCGGGCTGATCCCGGGCTGGGGCGGAAACTTCCTGCTGCCGAACCTGATCGGCGCCGACAACGCGGTGAAGGTCGTCGTCGAGAACGCCCTGAACCAGAACAAGATGCTCAACGGGCCGCAGGCCGTGCAGCTGGGGATCGGCGACGTCCTGCTGGACTCGGCGGACTTCCTGGAGCAGTCGCTGCTGTGGGCGTCGAAGGTGCTCACCGGCTCCGTGGTCGTGGAGCGCCCGGAGATCGACCGCGGCGAGGCGTGGGACGCGGCCGTTGCCCGAGGCAAGGCTTTCGCCGACCTCAAGGTCAGCGGTGCCGCGCCGGCGCCGTACCGGGCCCTGGAGCTGATCGCGGCCGCTCGTGACAACGATCGGGACCGCGGGTTCGCGGCCGAGGACGAGGCGCTCGCCGACCTGATCATGAGCGAGGAGCTGCGCAGCGGCCTCTACGCCTTCGACCTGGTGAACAAGCGGGCCAAGCGGCCGGCCGGTGCACCCGACAAGTCGCTGGCACGTCCGGTCACCAAGGTCGGTGTCGTGGGTGCCGGTCTGATGGCCGGTCAGCTCGCGCTGCTGTTCGCGCGGCGGCTCGAGGTCCCCGTCGTCCTCACCGACCTCGACCAGGAGCGGGTGGATCGCGGCGTCGGGTACGTGCACGGCGAGATCGACAAGCTGCTCGCCAAGGGCCGGGTCCGTCCCGACAAGGCGAACCAGCTCAAGGCACTCGTCACCGGCTCGGTCGACAAGGCGGTGTTCGCGGACGCCGACTTCGTGATCGAGGCGGTGTTCGAGGAGCTGCAGCTGAAGAAGACGATCTTCGCCGACCTGGAGAAGATCGTCCGGCCGGACGCCGTCCTCGCAACCAACACGTCGTCGTTGTCGGTGACCGAGATGGCCGCGGACCTCGAGCACCCCGAGCGGGTGGTCGGCTTCCACTTCTTCAACCCGGTCGCGGTGCTGCCGCTGCTCGAGATCATCCGCGCGGACCGGACCGACGACGCCACGCTGGCGACCGCGTTCGCGGTCGGCAAGACGCTGAAGAAGTCCTGCGTGCTGGTGAAGGACGCGCCTGCCTTCGTGGTGAACCGGCTGCTGACCCGCTTCCTCGGCGAGGTCAGCGCGGCGGTCGACGAAGGTACGCCGATCCCGGAGGCGGACCGTGCGCTCGCCGCGCTCGGCCTGCCGATGCCGCCGTTCGTGCTGCTGCAGCTCGTCGGGCTGCCGGTCGCGTTGCACGTCGCCGAGACGATGAACCGGGCCTACCCGGACCGGTTCGCCGTCTCCGCGAACCTGGCCAAGGTCGTTGCCGCCGGCAAGAGCTCGTTCTACGTCTGGCCCGAGGGCAAGCCGGTCGTCGACCCCGAGGTCGAGGCGCTGGTGACGGTCGGCGACAAGCCGTCCACCGCCGACGAGCTGCGCACCCGGGTGCTGACCGCGCTCGCCGAGGAGATCAAGATCATGCTCGACGAGGGCGTGGTCGCCGAGGCCCAGGACATCGACCTGTGCCTCCTCCTCGGCGCCGGCTGGCCCTTCCACCTGGGCGGCATCACACCGTACCTGGACCGCACCGGCCTCGCCGAAAAGACCAACGGCACCCGCTTCCTTCCGAAGGGGGTCGCCGGCCTGCCGTAACGGGTCAGGCCTTTTGTTGTTCGCCGGTGGCTTGTTCGAGGCCGACGCGGCTCTTGCGGTAGCCGTAGGCGAAGTAGAGGACGAAGCCGAGGACCATCCAGATCAAGAAGCGGAGCCAGGTCTCCAGGGAGAGGTTCAGCATCAGGTAGATGCAGATCAGGGCGGCCAGAATCGGGATCACCGGGTTGCCGGGGACGCGGAACGAGCGCTGGATGTCGGGGCGGCTCTTGCGGAGCAGCGGGACCGCGATCGACACCAGCGTGAACGCGGCCAGCGTGCCGATGTTGACCATTTCCTCGAGTTTGCCGATCGGGGTGACGCCGGCCACGATCGCGACCACGATGCCGATGCCGATCGTGAGGCGGTAGGGCGTACCCCACTTCGGGTGCGTCTTGCCGATCTGCCGGGGCACCAGGTGGTCGCGGCTCATCGCGAACACCACCCGCGCCGCACCGATCATCAGCGTCAGTACGACGGTGGTCAGACCGGCCACCGCACCGGCCGAGATGAGCGTCGCGAACCCGGGACGGCCGACCGAGCGGAACGCCTCGGCGAGCGCCGCCTCGCCGTTGATGTCGGTGTAGTTCACCATGCCGGTGATCACGATGCAGACCAGCACGTACAGCACCGTGCAGATGGCCAGCGAGCCGATGATGCCGCGCGGCAGGTCGCGCTGCGGGTTCTGCGCCTCTTCGGCGGTGGTCGCGACCACGTCGAACCCGATGAACGCGAAGAACACCAGCGACGCACCCGAGATCAGGCCCATCACCCCGAACGTCGACGGCGTGAACCCGAACAGCGCCTGGAACAGCGGCGTGGTGATCGTGACGTCCCCGCTCTCGGACGGCACGCTCGGCGGGATGAACGGCGTCAGGTTCGAGCCCTGGATGTAGAACATGCCGGCGACGATCACGAACAGCACCACGAACAGCTTGATCGCGACCAGCACCAGGTTGACCCGCAGTGATTCCTTGATGCCGATCGTGGCGAGCGTCGCGAGCACCACGACGAGCAGCATCGCCAGCACGTTGACGCTGCTGTCCGGCCCGATCGACTCGGGCCAGCCGAGACCGATCTGTTCGAGGAACAACGCGGCGTAGGTCGACCAGCCCTGCGCCACGACGCTTGCCCCGAGCATCAATTCGAGCAGCAGGTCCCAGCCGATGATCCAGGCGAAGATCTCACCGAGCGAGAAGTACGAGAAGGTGTACGCCGATCCCGACACCGGCACCGTGGACGAGAACTCGGCATAGCACAGCGCAGCCAGCGCACAGCAGATCGCGGCCAGCACGAAGGACAGCGCGATCCCTGGTCCGGCGTACAGCTTCGCGGCCCGTCCGGTCAGGGTGAAGATGCCGGCGCCGATGATGACCCCGATGCCGAAGACGGTCAGGTCGATCGCGGTGAGGCGTTTCTTGAGCTGGTACTCCGGCTCATCGGTGTCGGCGATCGACTGCTCGATCGTCTTCTTCCGGACAAGACTCATCTGCGCCTCCTCGACTGGACGGACCGATTCGAGACTGCTCCTCTGACAGCGCGAGGTCAAACCGCCACTCAGCGTTGTGGCTCGTAAGTTGTGAGCGACGTCCACAGCGTCGCCTCGGTCAGCCCGGTCCGAGTCTGCAGGATCCGGTCGCGCGCACTCTGGTCGGTCCCGTTGCGGGCCAGGTCCTCGTACAGTTCCTCGACCTGGTCGAGGCCGATCTTACGGACGAGTTGGCGGACCGCGAGCCAGCTCACGCCGTACACGTCCGCGGAGTTCTGGTAGAAGCCGGCGTCGCCGGGCAGCGCGGCCAGTTGCGGCACCGCTTCGTCGACGACCTCCTGCTCCCACTTCGCGACCTCGGCCGATCCGCTGATCGCCTCGATCCCCCGCCAGGACACGTATTCCGCGGCACCTTCGGCCAGCCACAGCGGCTCGTACCCGCCGAGGTCCGCGGTCGCGACATGCGTGATCTCGTGCGACAGCAGGATTTCGTCGACCCGGTCGCGTTCGTTCGGGTTGATCACGATGTACCCGCCGGCCACCGTCCCGTCGGCAGACTCCTCGCCGGGCAGCGACGAGAACGTCGTCCCGGTACTCGCCGCGGACTCGATGTCCTCGTCGGCGAAGCGGGCGTCGCGGACGTCGGTCTCGTCCAGCGCGATCACCAGCACCGAGCCCGTCCACTTCAGCGGCCAGTACGCCGTCACCTGCGCGATGCCCTCGGTCGCCTCGGCGACGATCGACCGCCCGCGCGCCGTGTCGCCCTTCTCGACAACGACCAGCACCCGCGGGCCGCGCTGGATCTCGATCCGGCCGAGGTCCCACGCCTCGCGATGGGCGCCGGGCCCGAGGTCGGCGTCGAGTTCGTTGTCGGCCGTCAGCAGCCAACGGCCGCCGCGGGCGACGAACGTGTAGCCGAGCTCGGTCGTCACCGGCGTGAAATCGACCGTGGGGATCTGGTACCGCATCAGAATCCGGACCAGGTACGCCGTACTGCCGTGGGCGCGCCGCACCGCCGGGTTGAACCGCTCCTCGGCCTGGCTGTAGCCGAGCTCCTGGAAGCCCATCTCGACCAGGTTCGCGAACAGGATCTTCTGCTCGGCGCGGAGCTTGGCGTTGGCCGGGTCGACGTCGGCGAGGAACATCGCCTCGTTGCCGGTCCGGACGGCCTCCGCGCGGCGCAGCAGGATGGTGTCGATGGCAACCCGGCGCGCGGCGATCGACGCGGCGACCTTGGACGGCTTGGTGGACTTCGGCGGCGGGGGCGACGGGGTCGCGGTCCGGGTGGCCGTCACCCGCTCGCGGGCGTCCTGCTCGCGCTGTTCAACGGTGTACACGACGCCGCCCGAGACCAGGGCAACAGCCGCCAGGAGCCCCACCCAGCGGCGGGGTCCCGGCGTGCCGGAACGAGGTGTCGTCGCACTCACTTCGGGTCGTTCCCTCCGAGTACCCGGGTGGTCGCAGCCGGGCTACCCTACTCGACCCGCGCCGGTTACGCCGCTGCTGCGGCCTTCAAGGCGCGGAAAAGTCCGGCCTCGGTCATCCCGACGTGCTCGAGCATGATCCGGTCGCGTTCCTTCTGGGTCGATCCGAGCGCCGCCAGCTCGCGGTACAGCGTGCCGACCTCGACGCCGCCGAAGCGGGTGAACAGGTAGTCCAGCGCCAGCCAGGACAGCGGATACGACCGGTCGGCCTGGTCGAGGAACGTGTCGTCGGTCGGCAGGCCCTTCGCCTTGGCCAGGTACTTCCGCTGGACGTCCAGCCGGTACTGCGTGATCGCCAGGTCCTTCTGCCCGCTCATCGGCAGAAACTCGACGTACGTCGCGGCGCCCTCCACCAGCCAGCGCGGTGCGTAGGGTCCGTACGGCGCGGTCGCGACGTGGGTGAACTCGTGGGCCAGGGTGCGCGCGTCGACCTTGGCGCGGTTGTTCGGGTTCAGCACGACGTACGAGTCGGTCCGCTCCCCCGCGCCGGTCACCTCGCCGGGCAGCGTGCGGTACCCCCAGGTCGCCATCGCGAGCGCGTCCTCGGCGTTCTTCGGCTGGGTGTAGTCGGCGCCACGGACGATCTTGTCGTCCAGCGCGATCACCACACCGGCGCCGTTCCAGCCGCCCGGCCAGTTCTTCGTGACCGCGTGCACCGCACTGACCGACATCGCGACCAGCTTGTTCGCGAGGGTCGCCTGGCCTTGCTCGACGACCACGAGCGCACGCTGCGCCCGCTTCACCGTGACCGGCCCGAAGTCCCACGCCTCCTGGTGCGAACCGCGCGGCAGCCGCTTGTCCAGGTCGGAGTCCGACACCAGCATCCAGGCTCCGTCGGCGCGCTGCGTGAACGTGTAGCCGAGCATCGCCCGCACCGGCACCACGTCGATGTCGCGGATCTGGTACGTCATCGCGACCGCGATCAGGTACGTCGACGGGCCGTACTTCTGCGCGATCGAGTCGTCGTACTGCTGCGCCAGCTGCTGGTAGGCGATGCTGGCAAACCCGAACTGCCGCAGATTGGCGAACAGCGTGCGCTGCTTCGTGACGAACCGTCGGTCGCTGCGGTCGATGTCCGCGAGGAACGCCTGCTCGTCACCGGTCAGCACGGCCTGCGAGCGACGCTTCAGAATCGCGTCGACGGCTGCCGACCGGGCCGCCTGATCGACCGAGGGCGCGCCGGCCACCGGGTCCGTGCGGTCGCCGGAGTGGCTGGACCGATGCAGCGCGAGCCCGCCGCCGACCGCCCCCGCCACCAGCAGCAGCGAAAGCACCGCCGGCCAGACCCGCGACCGCCGGCGTGCGGCGGCGTGCCTGCTGTGCCGCCCGGCCTCGGTCATGGCCGTTAGGCGTTACGCGGCCGGTCGGCGGCCGTGTCCGGCTCGTCGAGCGCCTCGCCGTGCTGACGGGTGAGCTGCTCGGTGATCTCCCGGGCCAGCTCCTGGCCGGTCAGCCCGATCTCCTGGAGTACGGCGGCGCGCTTGGCGTGGTCGAGGAACTGCTGCGGGATGCCGAAGTCACGCACCGGCGTCTGGACGCCCGCGTCCCGCAGGGCCTGGGCGAACATCGTGCCGCAACCGCCCGCGCGGCCGTTGTCCTCGATCGTGGCGACCAGCTCGAAGTCCCTGGCCAGCTCGACGAGCGCCGGGTCCACCGGCTTCACCCAGCGCGGGTCGACCACGGTGACACCGAAACCGTGCGCCTCGAGCCGCTGCGCCACGTCCATCGCGGTCGCGGCCATCGCACCGATCCCGACGAGCAGCACGTCGTTGCCCGAACGCCGCAGTACGTCGGCCTGCCCGACCCGGTCGATCGCCTCGATGTCGGGGAACACCTCGCCCTTCGCGTACCGCAGCACGGTCGGGGCGTCGGCCACGTCGACGGCTTCGTTGAGCAGCTCCTGGACCCGCTTGCCGTCCCGCGGCGCGGCCAGCCGCAGCCCGGGAACGACCTGCAGGATCGACATGTCCCACATGCCGTTGTGGCTCGGCCCGTCGTCACCGGTGACACCGGCCCGGTCGAGCACGAACGTGACACCGCACTTGTGCAGCGCAACGTCGAGCAGCAGCTGGTCGAACGCGCGGTTCAGGAAGGTGGCGTACAGGCCGACGACCGGGTGCAGCCCGCCCATCGCCAGACCGGCCGCGCTGGTCACCGCGTGCTGCTCGGCGATGCCGACGTCGAAGGTCCGGTCCGGGAACTCGTCGGCGAACGCGGCCAGACCGGTCGGGTGCAGCATCGCGGCGGTGATCGCGACCACGTCCGGACGGCGGTGACCGATCTTCACCAGCTCGTCGGCGAACACGTCCGTCCAGCCGCGCGGCTTGTGCACCGGGCGGATCTGGTGGAAGTTGTCCTCCTCGTCCTGCTCGGCGGCGGCGTACCCGAAGCCCTTCTTGGTCACCGCGTGCACGATCACCGGGCCGCCGAACGCCTTCGCGTTCCGCAGCGCGTCCTCGAGCGCCTGCCGGTCATGGCCGTCGACCGGGCCGACGTACTTCAGGCCGAGGTCCTCGAACATGCCCTGCGGGGCGAGCATGTCCTTCAGGCCCTTCTTCACCCCGTGCAGCACCTCGTACATCGGCGGGCCGACGTACGGCGTCCGGCCGAGGTTCTTCTTGATCAGGTCGAGGATCTTCTCGTACCGCGGGTTCGTGCGCAGGCTGGTGAGGTGCGTGGCCAGGCCGCCGACGGTCGGGCTGTACGAGCGGCCGTTGTCGTTGACGATGATGACCAGCTTCAGGTCCTTGGCGGTGGCGATGTTGTTCAGGGCCTCCCAGGCCATGCCGCCGGTCAGTCCGCCGTCGCCGATCAGCGCGACCACGTGCCGGTCCTCGCCGCGCAGCCGGTACGCCTTCGCGAGGCCGTCGGCGTACGAGAGCGAGGTCGAGGCGTGGCTGTTCTCGACGATGTCGTGCTCGGACTCGGCCTGGCTCGGATACCCGGACAAGCCGCCCTGCTGACGCAGCGTGCCGAACTCGCCGGCCCGGCCGGTGAGCAGCTTGTGCACATACGTCTGGTGGCCGGTGTCGTAGACCAGGCGATCGCGTGGCGAGTCGAACACGCGGTGCATCGCCAAGGTGATCTCGACCATGCCGAGGTTCGGCCCGAGGTGACCGCCGGTCCGGGACACCGTCTCGACCAGCACGTCACGGATCTCCGCCGCCAGATCGGTCAACTGCTGACCGGTCAGCTGCTTGAGATCGGCCGGCCCTCCCAGCGTCTCCAGCACGCGCATCGAGCTCCTCCCGCGGATCGTTCTCGAATGCTTGAGTCTATTCCCCCTCCAGACGCTACCCGGGTGTGCCTGGTTCGGCGGTGTGGCAGGTCTCACCTAGGGTGATCGGGTGGCGGATCGGGCGGAGGACCAGGCTGCGGACCGGGTCGAGATGGTGCGGACCCTGTTCCGCAAGTACGACGGGCAGCCGCATCGTCTGGTCGAGGCGGTCCGGCTCGGCGAGGACGAGCACGGCCTGTGGGTCGGCTCGGCCCCCGGGACGCAGGGCCAGCGCGCCGACGGCAGCTGGAAGTCCATCGACCACCACCGGGTGCGGCTGTTTCCCCGTGGGCAGTGGTGGAGTGCGCTGTTCAACGACGAGCCGCACCAGACCGCGATCTACTGCGACATCACGATGCCGGCCGAGTTCGGCATCGACTGGGTCACCGCGGTCGACCTCGACCTCGACATCCGGCTGCTCCGCGACGGCACCGTGCACGTGATGGACGAGGACGAGTTCGCCGAGCACCAGGTCCGCTACCGCTACCCGCCCCAGGTGATCGCCACCGCCCGGGCCACCTGCGCCCACCTGGCGGCCACCATCACCACCACAGAGCCCTTCCTGACGGCCTACCTGCCCTATCTGGAGAAGATCCGCGCCCTGAACGCCTGATCCCAGAGATCGGCCCTCGGAGGCTAGGAGCCCCCCTGAGCCCTCGAGGACCGACCCGCCGGCCTGGGGCCGACCTCCCCCATGCTCCGTCGCCCTCCGCGACCGGTCCACTCCCCACGGCAAAATTGCAGCAAGTTGCAGAAGTGGCCGGAGCCGTGGGCGCCGATCGGGCCGGACCCCCAGAGCGATAGGTTGGGCGTTATGCGTGACGTCCGGGTGGTGTATCGGAAGTACGACGAGCAGTTGCATTGGCATCAGTGGATGCGTTACCTCGGCGAGGACGCGTACGGGCTGTGGCTCGGCGCGCCGGCGGGGTCGGTGGCGCAGCGCGGCAGCGAGCCGGAGGTGACGCAGGATCACGCGCATGTGCAACTGTTCCCGCGCGACCGGTGGTTCACGGCGATCTTCAACGACGAGCCGCGGACGACCTTGATCTACGCCGACATCACCACACCGGTCGAGTTCTCCGCGGACGTCGTGACGATGATCGACCTCGACCTGGACGTGATCAAGCGGCGCGACGGGACCGTCTTCATCGACGACGAGGACGAGTTCGCCGAGCACCAGGTGCGGTACGGGTACCCGGCGGACGTGATCGCGACCGCGCGGCAGACGTGTGACTGGCTGGTGCAGGCGGTCAGCGCCGAGGAGCCGTTCCTGACCGTCTACAAGACCCACCTGGACAGGATTCGCTAGGTCCGTCTAGGGCGTCGCGCCGCCTGCCGAGTGCAGGGTCAGGACCCCGTTCTTCAGCATCATCACGCCCGGGATCGGCCCGCGTTGACCGGCGTACATGTCGGCGATCGGCGCGACCATGAGGTAGAGGTTCTGGCCGGGCGGCACGTCGACCGCGATCGCGGGCAGCTCGACGGTACGTCGTACGCCCCGGGCCGTCCGCTCCTCGCGCAGCGGCATGGTGTTGCTCTGGACGACCTTCGCCGTCAGCGGGTCGGCGCCGACGCTGAGCGCGAGATACACCGCCGAGCGCGGGACCACCGTGTACACGTCCGCGGTGAGCTTCGGCGTACCGGCGACCGTGATCGGGCCCTTCGCGATCGGCAGGTTGACCGGCAACCCGGCACCGGTCGGCACGACGATCTTGCCGAGCGGGTAGCGCTTGTTCGCGGTCAGGCTGCGCTGGGTGAGGCAGCGGCCGTCGGCGGTCGACAGGTGGTAGGCGCCGTACCCGGTCAAACCGCTCGTCTGGTGCAGCAGGTGTTGCCGCATGAAACGGATCGACAGCGCCGAGAACGACGGTGATCCGAGCGCCACCGAGCACGGGTCGCCGGCCGTCGCGTAGCCCGGCGGTACGACGCTGGGCAGCGTGTGGCCGCCGTTGTACCCGACGAAGATCGAGCCGGCCCGGGCGCGTGCGGTGAGCGCGCGGTCGAAGTTCGCGAGGCCCTGGTTGAGGTTGAACAGGTTGTCGGAGATGCCCTGACCGAACAGCACCGGGATGTCCAGCTTGCGCCCCTGCTGCACGTGCCAGGCGGGACCGTTCTTCGCGAAGAACGCGTCCAGGTCACGGCCCATTCGGCCCGGCGGCCACGCACCGGTTGCGATCAGTGTGACGAAGGCTTTCGACACGGCCGGCGGGAGGTGTGTCCCGCCGCCGGCGAAGAGGATCGACAGCCACAGCGTCCGCGCGGCCTCCTGCGGGGCCAGACTTTGTTTCAGGTCCCACCAGGTCACCTCCGGCGCGAGCGCGTCCAGGCGGGTCCGGCCGCGATCGCGGAGTTCGGTGAACGCGCCGGCGAACTGGAAGCCGCCGCCGTACGAGCCCCCGATGGCACCGATCAGCGGGTCGCCGGGACCTTGCCGGGTGACCCAGTCCAGGCCGCCGACCAGGTCGACGAGTTTCACCACGTCGCGGCCCTCGTAGTCCGAGTTCATCACATGGGCGACGCCGGTGCTCTGGCCGAAGCTGCGCTGGTCGAAGCTCAGTACGCCGAAGCCGGCATCGAGCCACGCGGCGAACGCGGCCGGGTCCGTGGTGCGGCTGCCGCCCCAGCCGTGGCTGTGCAGGATCAGCGGCACGGTGTGCTGCTTCGAGGCGGTCGCGGGCTTGAAGAGCGAGTAGCAGATCCGCACCGGAGTCGTCGTACCGGGCTCGGGCACCGACTCGACACAGCCGTTCGTGACCGTACTGGCGGCCGCGGCCGGGACGACCGGCGCGACGAGCAGGACGAGGGCCAAGACCAGACCAAGCACACGACGCATCCGTCACTCCTCGTGATCGCCGAATCCCGCTCCGAACACGTTAGAGGAAAACGGCGGCCCACTGGGAGACTGTGCGGGTGCATATCGCGATCGAACTCGTGGCCCTCGTCGCCGTCGTCGCGGCGGGTGCCGCGCTGGCGGGCCGGATCGGGATCTCCGCGCCGCTGCTGCTGGTCGTCGTCGGCGTCGCCGCGTCGTACCTGCCGTTCATCCCGCGGGTCGAACTCGAGCCCGAGGTCGTCCTGGTCGGCTTCCTGCCGCCGCTGCTCTACGCCGCCGCGATCCGGACCAGCCTGATCGACTTCTCCAAGCACCGCCGCTCGATCGGGCAGCTGTCGATCCTGCTGGTCGCGTTCACCACGCTCGGCGTCGGCCTGGTCGCCTGGTGGCTGCTCGGCCCGATCGCCGAGTCGCTCGGGCAGAAACCGCTGCCGCTGTGGGCCGCGTTCGCGATCGGCGCCGTGGTCGCGCCGCCCGATGCGGTGGCCGCGACCGCGATCGCCAAACGGGTCGGCATGCCCCGCCGGATCGTCACGATCCTCGAGGGCGAGAGCCTGATGAACGACGCCACCGCGCTGGTCTGCCTGCGAACGGCGATCGCGGCCGCCGTGGTGACACCGACCATTTGGGACATCGGCCTGGACTTCCTGATCGCCGCGGGCGGCGGCGTGCTGGTCGGTTTCGCCGCGACCTTCCTGCTGGCGAAGATCCGCCGCCGGTTCACCGACCCGGTCCTCGACACCACGCTCAGCCTGACGGCCCCGTTCATCGCCTACATCGCGGCCGAAGAGATCCATGCGTCCGGCGTCCTCGCCGTCGTCATCACCGGACTGCTGCTCGGCCACAAGGCGCCACTGATCCAGTCCGCCAAGTCCCGGATGTCGGAGCGCACCAACTGGCGGACCTTCCAGTTCCTGCTGGAGAACGCGGTGTTCCTGCTGATCGGCCTGCAGACCCGGTGGATCCTCGAGGACCTGGCCGAGAGCCCGTTGCCGGGCTGGCTGATCGCCACGACGACCGTCGCGGTCTTCCTGGCTGTGGTGCTGCTCCGGCCGCTCTGGATCTTCCCGACGACGTTCCTGAACCGGCGCATCCTCGGTCCGTCCCGGTCCGGGCCGGTGTCGCTCAACGGGCTGATCGTGGTCTCCTGGGCCGGGATGCGCGGTGTCGTCACGCTGGCCGCGGTCTTCACGCTTCCCGAAAACACCCCGCATCGCGAGGTGCTCGTCTTCATCGCGCTGGCCGTCACCGCGGGCACGCTGCTGGTGCAGGGCTCGACGCTGCCCTGGCTGGTACGGCGCGTCGGCCTGCCCGCTCCCGATCCGGCCGAGGATGCCCTGCAGGAGGCCGCCGTACTCCAAGGTGCGCACCGCGCCGGGATGGCGAAGCTGGACGAGATCTCGACACCGTCGGACCCGCCGCAGGTGCTCGAACTGCTGCGCCAGCGCGGTGACGCCCGGGCACAGGCGGCGTGGGAGCGACTCGGGCGGCCGGAGACCGAGTACGAGACGCCCAGTGAGGCGTACCGGCGGTTGCGGCTCGCGATGCTGGCCGAAGAACGCGCGCACATCCTGAAGGTCCGCGACGCCGGTCTGGTGCCCGACGAGGTGCTGCAGCGGGCGCAGAACGCGCTCGACATCGAGGAGTCCGTCCTCGACCGCGACGAGGACGACGACGTCGGCGGGCGGTCCGAGGACCTGCGGCCGGTCGTCACGCCCGGTGGTGCGTGTGAGCATCTGGAGCAGGCGCCGGTCGTGGTCACGCCGAACACGCCGGACGGCTGCGAGGAGTGCCTCGCGATCGGCAGCACCTGGGTCCACCTGCGACTGTGCCTGGCGTGCGGTCACGTCGGCTGCTGCGACTCGTCGCCGATGAAGCACGCCGCCAAGCACTACGAGGAGTCCAAGCACCCGGTGATGCGCAGCTTCGAGCCGGGCGAGACCTGGCGCTGGTGCTTCACCGACGAGAAGCTAGGTTGACCTGATGGCGGACTGTCTTTTCTGCTCGATCATCGCCGGTACGACGCCTGCGCAGATCGTCCTCGAGACCGCGGACGTGGTCGGTTTCCTCGACATCCGGCCGGTGTTCAAGGGGCACACGCTGCTCGTGCCGCGGTCGCACGTGCCGACCATGGTCGAGATGACCGACGAGGTGATGGTGCCGTTGTTCGGGGCGGCGCGGTCGGTGGCGAGCGCCGTGCGGACCGCGTTCGACGCGCAGGGATCATTCGTTGCCGTGAACAACGTGGTCTCGCAGTCGGTGCCGCATCTGCACGTCCACGTCGTACCACGCACCAAGGGCGACGGCCTCCGCGGCTTCTTCTGGCCCCGCACCAAGTACGCCGACACCGCCGAGGCCGAGGAATACGCCGGCAAGCTCCGCGCCGCCCTCGAGAACTAGCGCTCTCCGCTTAAGGCAGCCGAACGTCTCAGTTCACCGGGGCTTCATCCGGCGCGCCTAGGTTCGCGGACAGGTCGCGGCCCGCGGCCTCCGCCACGGTCGGCCCGCCGTGGTGGTCGACCGGAAGGCGGGGGAATGACGCTCGCACCGAACGGCCCGCTGATCGAACGCCGGGACACCGCCGGTCGTCCGATCCCGCTGACCAGCCGCTGGACCGGCAAGCCCGCCGTACTGTTCACTGGCGCCGCAGGTCTCGGCACGACGGCGGAGCTCAACCGCGCACACCGGGCCGCCGAGGCTGCCGGCGCGCTGGTCCTGCGGGTCAAGGCCACGGGGAACGAGCCGCTGGAGAACAACTTCGCGCGCACGATCGCCAACCAACTGGGGACGCTGCGCCGGGTTCACGGCCGGTGGCGGATGCGCGGGGTCAAGAAGGTGGCTCGCGAGCTCACCCGGCAGATCGGCGAGAAGACACCGATGGGCGGTGTCCGGACCCCTTCCCCGGGCGGGCTGCTCCCGCAGTACGAGTTCAAGTTCAAGGATCAGGTGCGGTCCCGCCCGCCGGCCACCCTGAACGATCTGGCGGACGCGGCCGGTGAGCTGGCCCGCCAGAAGAACCTGCCCGCGATGATCGTCATCGACGACATCCACCGAGCGAGTCTGCGGGACCTGGCCGCGATCAACGAACTCGCCGAACATCTTGAGCAGACCGGTCTGCCGGTGGTGCTCGCGATGAGCGGCGGTGAGAACGCGCCGACCCTGCTGCACAAGGCCTCGCGCGGGATCGACGGCCGGGCCGGCGACCTCGGCCGGCTGTACGACATCCGCAAGTGCGAACCGTTCACCGACCAGCAACTGCGTCCGATGTTGCGGTACGCGCTGGCCAAGGTCGTGCCGATGGAGATCGTGGACGCCTACTGCCCGCCGCCGATCCAGCAGCAGCTGCTGCAGGCCGCCAACGGGAACGCCGGCCGGCTGTCCGACCTGGTCGGCGCGGCCGTCGAGTGCTCGAAGCACGGGGTGTACTCGATCGACGACCGGGCAGCGTCCTGGGCGGTCCAGGCGGTCGACACCGGACGGGCGGCGGCATACGAGGCCGCCTGGAACGACAGCTCGCCCGAGGAGAAGCGGCTGCTGGTCTGGATGGCCGACGCCGGACCGGACGGGCTGGACATCGTGTCCGCCGTCAACCAGTTGCCACCGGGCGACCTCGCGGCCTGGGCCCAGTTCGACGCCGCGCGGCAGTCGCTCGACGGCCGCGGCCTGATCGACGTCTCGGCAGACGGTGGCCGGCTGGAATTCTCCTCGCCCGGTCTGCGGAACTGGGTCGCGCACCACAACCCGGCCTGGCCCGCGGGCCGCGCGCCTGTGCCGGACCATCTCGTCCCCGGCGGGGCCCGGTCCGGCCAGGCGCCTGCCGGCTACCGGCCCCCGGGATCCGAGGCGCATCGGGCCGGTGCGCATGAGGCCGCCGGCACGTACGGCGGCGGGCGGCATCGCGCGCCGGAATGGAGGCACCGATGACCGAACCGATGATCGAGGCGCTCGAGCCTTCCGCGCTGACCGTCGAGCAGGCGCGGCGGTTCGGCCGGGACATGCTCGCCGTCGTGAGCGGTGCGGCCGCCGCGGCAGTGGAGCACTTCGCCGCACTGTGCGAGTACCTCGACGATCTGTACGGCGGCGACGGCTTCGACCGGCTCCTACGGCCGGTCGACCGGGTCGAGGTGGCCGCGCTGGTCCGACGGCTGCGGCGGGAGGCCCCGACCGGTTCACCGGTGCTGGACGACGACCATCGCCCGGTCGAGCTGAACGACCCGGACGCGGACGAGTACTTCGACACCGTCATCCGGTTCGAGCAGCCGGTGAACTCGTCCCTCACCCTGCCTCAGGGCCGCGTCCTGGCCGACGAGCTGGCTCGCCAGGACGGATGGGCGGCTGAGATCGGCCGACTGCTCCAGGGGCTGTACCGCTACCTGGACGAGTTGCACGGCGGCCCAGGTGCCTTCACGGAGATGCTCAACTCCGAGGACGTCCTGACGGTCAGGAAGGCGCGCCTCGCCGACCGACGTCCGTGAGCATCAGCACGGCGCCGTCGGATGCCGTCGCTTGCCGGGTGGAGATGTGCTCACCGGACGGGACGGTCAAGGCGTTGCCCCAAGGTGGCGAGGGCGCGTTCGACGGCGGCTCGGACGGTGTGGTCGGGGTCGTCGGCGAGTGGGCGGATCGCCTCGGCGTGTTCGTACTCCCCCGCAGCACCGACAGCCCGCACCGCGGCCGCCCGCACGCGCGGCAGCTCGTGGTCGAGCATCGGGAGCAGCGCGTCGACGAGTTCCCCGAGCTCGCGCTGCGCGGTGATCCTCGCGACATGCTCGCGGACCCGCCAGGCAGGATCGGCGGCAGCGTCGCGCAGTACGTCGACCACGTCGTCGCGCCAGACGTACCGGAAGACCCGCGCCGCCCACACCCGGACCCAGTAGTAGTTGACCGGATCAACCGGTGCCCTCCACCCGCCGGGGTTCTCCGCTCCGGTGATCGCGACGAGCTTCGGCAGCGCTGCGCCGTACGCCTCCTCGCCGGAGATCTCGCCGCTCAGGAACGCCTTGCTCCAGTCGACGATCGCGTCCTCCCCGTGCGCCGCGCAGGCGGCCCTGACGACGTCACGTGGCGCTGCTCTGTCGGTCATGGGATCAGTAAACCCTGCCGGTCCGACAGTTCTCGACCACCGGCAGGACCGGAACTGCCGGTTGTTCTTCCTGGCGACCTGCTGCCGTCCGGCGGTGCAATCGAAGGGTCCAAACGGACGTTTCAAACGAAGAGGGGAACGAACGATGAGGCAAGCACTACGCATCAGTGCGATCCTCGCCGTCGCGGGGGTCGTGACAGCGGTGTTCGCCGGCAGCAGCACTGCGCAGCCGGTGGACACCGAGGCGGCTTCGACGCAGGCCGCAGCGGTACCGGAGGAAGTGCACACCGACACGGTCTACGTGACCGGCACGGCGAAGGACGGTTCGACGACCGTCACCATCTACGACCCGGCGCCAACGGGTGGCTGGGCCTGACGTCGTGGAAGCCTGGCACACAGGGTCCGGTGACGGTCAAGCTGAACGACCACTACAAGCTGACCGCCAACCAGCGCCGCACCGTCGCCTGCCACGAACTGGGGCACGCGCTGTCGCTGGACCACGCGACAAGTACGTCGAGCTGCATGTACTCGGGCAAGTACATCTCGCTGCACCCGAGCAAGCACGACTACGGCCTGCTGCCGCGGATCTATCCCAAGCCGGGCACGTGATCACCAACTGAAGAGCGGGGCCGGTCGATGGTGTCATCGACCGGCCCCGCACCATGTTTGCTGTTGGTCAGCTCGCGATCAGCGACCGGAGCACGTACTGCAGGATGCCGCCGTTGCGGTAGTAGTCCGCCTCACCGGGGGTGTCGATGCGGACGACCGCGTCGAACTCCTTGACCGATCCGTCGGGCGCGGTCGCGGTGACGTGCACCGTGCGCGGGATGTCGCCGTCGTTCAGCGCGGTGACGCCGGTGATGTCGAAGGTCTCCTCCCCGGTCAGGCCGAGGGACTCCGCGTTCTCACCCTCCGGGTACTGCAGCGGCAGCACGCCCATACCGATCAGGTTCGACCGGTGGATGCGCTCGAAGGACTCGGTGATGACGGCCTTCGCGCCGAGCAGCGCCGTACCCTTGGCCGCCCAGTCCCGCGACGAACCCGAGCCGTACTCCTTGCCGGCCAGGATCACCAGCGGGATGTTCTTCTCGGCGTACGCCTGGGCGGCGTCGTAGATCGTGGTGACGGGCGCGTCGTCCTTGGTGAAGTCGCGGGTGAAACCGCCCTCGGTGCCCGGTGCGATCTGGTTGCGCAGTCGGATGTTCGCGAACGTACCGCGGATCATCACCTCGTGGTTGCCGCGGCGCGAACCGTAGGAGTTGAAGTCCTTGCGGTCCACGCCGTGCTCGGCCAGGTACTTGCCGGCCGGGCTGTCGGCCTTGATCGAACCGGCCGGCGAGATGTGGTCGGTGGTGACCGAGTCGCCCAGCTTCGCCAGCACCCGCGCACCGGCGATGTCGGTGACCGGCGCCGGCTCCTTCGCCATCCCGTCGAAGTACGGAGGCTTGCGGACGTAGGTCGACTCCGGGTCCCAGGCGAACGTCTTGCCCTCGGGCGTCGGCAGCGACTGCCAACGCTCGTCACCGGCGAACACGTCCGCGTAGTCCTTGGCGAACATCTCCTTGTTGATCGAGTTCGCGATCGTCGCCTCGACCTCCTCGGCCGACGGCCAGATGTCGCGCAGGAAGACGTCGTTACCGTCCGAGTCCTTGCCCAGGGCATCGGTCTCGAAGTCGAAGTCCATGGTCCCGGCCAGCGCGTAGGCGATCACCAGCGGCGGGCTGGCCAGATAGTTCATCTTCACGTCCGGGTTGATCCGGCCCTCGAAGTTCCGGTTGCCGGACAGCACCGACACGACCGCCAGGTCGGCCTCCTGGATCCCGGCCGAGATCGGCTCGGGCAGCGGGCCGGAGTTGCCGATGCAGGTGGTGCAGCCGTAGCCGACCAGGTGGAAGCCGAGCTTCTCCAGGTACGGCGTGACGCCCGCCTTCTCGTAGTAGTCGGTGACGACCTTCGACCCGGGCGCGAGCGAGGTCTTCACCCACGGCTTCGACGCCAGGCCCTTGTCGACCGCGTTCTTCGCGAGCAGCGCGGCGGCCAGCATGACCGACGGGTTCGACGTGTTGGTGCAGGATGTGATCGACGCGATCACGACGTGGCCGTGGTCGAGCTCGACCTCCTGGCCGTCCAGACTGACCGTGATCTTCTTAGTCGGCCGCTCGGACTTCTGCGGCGGGACGTGCGGGCTGTCGTCGACGTGACCGTGGCCGTTCGGCGCATCGCTGGCCGGGAAGCTGCCGGTCTCCGACGGGTCGACGTCGAGCTCCTCGGTCGCGTAGTCACCGAGGACACCGCGGAACGACTCCTTGGCCTTGCTCAGCTCGATCCGGTCCTGCGGGCGCTTCGGGCCGGCGATCGACGGCACCACGGTCGACAGGTCCAGCTCGAGGTACTCGGAGTACCGCGGCTCGACGGCCGGGTTGTGCCACAGGCCCTGCTCCTTGGCGTACGCCTCGACCAGCGCGACGGCGTCGTCGGAGCGACCGGTCAGCCGCAGGTAGTCCAGCGTGACGTCGTCGATCGGGAAGATCGCGCAGGTGGAGCCGAACTCGGGGCTCATGTTGCCGATCGTCGCCCGGTTCGCCAGCGGGACTGCTGCCACGCCGTCGCCGTAGAACTCGACGAACTTGCCGACCACACCGTGCTTGCGCAGCATCTGGGTGATCGTCAGTACGACGTCGGTCGCGGTCGCGCCGGCCGGCACCGAGCCGGTCAGCTTGAAGCCCACGACCTTCGGGATCAGCATCGACACCGGCTGGCCGAGCATCGCGGCCTCGGCCTCGATACCGCCGACGCCCCAGCCCAGGACGCCGAGGCCGTTCACCATCGTGGTGTGGCTGTCGGTGCCGACACAGGTGTCCGGGTACGCCTGGCCGTTACGGACCATCACCGTGCGGGCCAGGTGCTCGATGTTCACCTGGTGCACGATGCCGGTGCCGGGCGGGACGACCTTGAACTCGTCGAACGCCGTCTGGCCCCAGCGCAGGAACTGGTAGCGCTCGCGGTTCCGCCCGTACTCGAACTCGACGTTGCGCTCGAACGCGTCCGGCGTACCGAACACGTCGATGATCACCGAGTGGTCGATGACCAGCTCGGCCGGCGCCAGCGGGTTGATCTTGGTCGGGTCACCGCCCAGCTCGGCGACCGCCTCGCGCATCGTGGCCAGGTCGACCACGCACGGGACGCCGGTGAAGTCCTGCATGATCACCCGCGCCGGGGTGAACTGGATCTCGGTGTCCGGGGCCGCGTTCTGGTCCCAGTTGCCGAGCTTGCGGATGTGGTCGGCGGTGATGTTCGCGCCGTCCTCGGTGCGCAGCAGGTTCTCCAGCAGGATCTTCAGCGAGTACGGCAGTGTGTCCGCACCCTCGATACCCGCCAACCTGAAGATCTCGTACGACTGCCCGTTGACCTCGAGTGCCCCCTTGGCACCGAAGCTGTCGACGCTCGCCATCAACCCGCTCCTCTGTCCAGTCCGTGTCTACGCCCATCCTGCCGAGCGCTGCCGCGGGTCGCGAGGTCAGGCTCCCCTAACCTCGCGCCGCTCGCGAAACTCTCTCGACATCAAGATACACGACATCGAGCCATGTTTCCCACCGTCAGGAAACCTGTGGAAGAACCTCGGCCGCGATCAGGTCCAGGTGGTCCAAGTCCTGCAGATCCATGATCTGGACGTACTGGCGCTGCGATCCGACGGCCGCGAACCGGCCCAGGCGGTCGACGACCTCGGCCGGCGTGCCGGCGATCGCGTTCGCCTTGAGGTCGTCGACGTCGCGTCCGATCGCCTCCGCACGCTGCTTGACCTCAGCGTCGTCCTTGCCGACCACGACGGTGTGCGCGGTGGACAGCGCGAGCGTCTGCGGGTCGCGGCCACGCGCCGTGCAGGCTTCCTGGACACGCTTGAAGAGCGTCGCGGTCTCCTCGACGCTGCGGAACCCGGCGTTGAACTCGGCGGCGTACTGCGCGGCGAGGGCCGGCGTCCGCTTCTTGCCCGCACCGCCGATGATGATCGGCGGGTGCGGCTGCTGCACCGGCTTCGGCAGCGCCGGCGAGTCGCTGAGTTGGTAGTGCTCGCCGGCGAAGTTGTACTTCTCCCCCACCGGCGTGTTCCACAGCCCCGTGATCAGCTCGAGCTGCTCGGAGAAGATGTCGAAGCGGGCCTTGGTGTCGGGGAAGGGCAGGCCGTACGCCTTGTGCTCGGCCTCGTACCAGCCGGCGCCGAGCCCGAGCTCGACCCGTCCGCCGCTCATCTGGTCGACCTGCGCGACCGAGATCGCGAGTACGCCGGGGTTGCGGAAGGTGGCCGAGCTGACCAGGGTGCCGAGCTTGATCCGCTGCGTTTCACGGGCCAGGCCGGCCAGCGCGATCCAGGAGTCGGTCGGGCCGGGCAGGCCGTCGTTCGGCCCCATCACCAGGTAGTGGTCGGAGCGGAAGAACGCGTCGAAGCCGTTCTCCTCGGTTTTGCGGGCGACCGCGAGCAGGTCGTCGTACGTGGCGCCCTGCTGGGGTTCGGTGAAGATCCTGAGAAGCATGGCGCCCACGCTATCTCGCGCTGGTGTACAGCTTCTCCAGATACGACGGCTGCCACTCGGCGCCGCGGCTGTACAGCCGGCGCACCAGGCGGTCGACGTTCAGCCGGTCCTCGACCGGGTTGTCCCACCAGTCGGGCACCTGGTCGTACCAGCGGTCGATCCGCACCGTCCGGCCGGCCGCGTCGATCCGCGCGAACAGCCAGCCGTCCTGCTCGCTCTCGGCCTCCGCCAGCCACAGGTCGCCGAGCAGTTCGGTCAGCTTGCCGGCTGCGAACTCCGGGTCGGCGACCTCCGGCGGCTCGAGATCGAACCGGTACGACGGCGCGGCCGGGTCGAGCACCTGCACCTGGATCGTGAAGCCCGACGGCACGATCTTCGTGCGTGCCCGGCACCACGCCTGCAACCTGCGAAACGCCTCCGACTCCGCCGGCTTGGGCCGCGGCCGCTCCACCTCGGCCCGCATCGCTTCCTCCAGCGACCCCGGCTCAGGCGTCACCAACGGCCCGCCGGTCCCCACCAACCCGATCCCCGGCACCACCATCGCGCTCTCAGGCTGAGGCCGGCCCGCCTCCCGAACCCGCTCCTGCAGATAACCCTCTACCTGACCTTCACCCGCACTTCCAGCAGCTCTCGCCAGGACACCGGCCGCAGCAGCCTCCCCCTGAGATTCCTCGTCCGACGGCCCTTCCCACGGTTCCGCACTGAGAGACCACTCGTGCGTCTCGGCGGCAGGTGGTTCGGTGTCGTCGAGGATCGCCGGGATCTCGGCGGTCTGGTCGTCGGCGTCGATGACAGGTGGGTCCACCGCAGCAGGCGGCTCGACGATCGGCTCGGATCCGGCGGCGGCCACCGGCGCGAACGGCGACGGGCCGGTGAACGACGCCGGCTCGTCCACGTCCGCTTCCTGCTCCTCGGCGGTTTCCTGCTCCGAAGCAGTCTCATACGCATCAACCTCTGCCGGTTCCGGCTGAGGCCCCGGCGCATCACTCTCGCCGGACGCGATGAGCGCGAGCACCGGCTCGATCTCCGCAGTCGGCGCGTCGTCGTCCAACTCACCAGCATCGAACTCACCAGCGGCATCCGGGACGCTCGGCGGAGCAGGACTGGCAGGCGACTCCACCCGCGGCCGGTCGATCGGCGAGAGCGGTTGGGTACGGGCGAACGGGGAGTTCGCGGGTACGGCGTCGCCAGGGATCAGTTGGCCCGGAGCGAAGGGGGAATCGGCCGGCGCCACGTCCCCCGAAGGTGCCGGCGGCGGTGGGGACTGGGGAAGGCTGCTGGGGTCTTCCACCCATTCGCCGTTGACCCAGGCGGGACCGGTCCACGGTTGCTGTTCGGCGGTTTCCCAGTCGTCCTCGGGAGTCGCCGCCACCTCCGCGGAGGCGGCGGCGGGTGCGTCGGCGAACAGGGAGTCGAAGAAGTCGTCGCCTTCGTACGTCGTGGGCGCCACCGCCGGCTCGATGGGTTGACCGGTGAAGGGGCTGATTCCGGGCGGGACGACGTACGACTCGTCGTCCTCGACGTGCGCCTCGACGTGCGGGGTATCTCCGATCACAGCGTCTTCAACGACCGAGACCTCGGCCGTGTCAGGTTCGTCGGCGAAAGTTGCCGGTTCTGCAACGTTCGGCGCGTAGTCCCGCGTGAAATCCTCGGCCGCGCCGACGCCCGCGGGCAGATCGGGCTGCACCGGCGACCGCGGATCGATCGCGAAGTGCCCGAAGTACGCACCGAGCGCCGCCGCCGAGATCCCGGACCCGGCGGCCGCCTGAATCAGCTCGACACCGGCCGGCCGCAGCTCGTCCAGCCCGCCGAGGTAGTCGCACCACGCCGCGACCCATTCCGACATGACATCGGCGGTCGCCTCGTCCGACGTGATCCACGCACCGATCGGCGCGAAGCCGTCCTCGACCGGTTCCCACGGATCACCGGGGTACGACGCGCGTGCCCAGCTGCCGTTGAACGCGCCGTACACGAACCCGAGCTCGCCCGCGTCTTGCCGCTGCCGCACCTCGGGCTGACCGATCCAGTCCGGGGATCCGTCGAGCAGGTTCTCGCCGGCGGTCTGGCTGTGCTGCGTGTGGAATCCCCACAGCACGGCCCGCCCCTCGCCCAGGCGGACCATCCGGAGCACGGAGGCGCTCTCGTCCTGGTGGTGGTATCCGTCGGCATCGGCGTACCACCGGCGGTCGAACCCGGTGGCATGAGCGACCGCGGCGAGTGCGGTCCAGCGGGCGCGCAACTCCTCCGGGTCGTCCAGGTCAACGAGCGGCATCAGGTCTCCAGCGCATCGGAATCCGAGCCAGAACGCTACCCGAGCCCTCCCGCACTGGCCACCGGAGCGTCCACCGGCTCCAGGATGGCGACGCACTCGATGTGGTGCGTCATGCCGAACAGGTCGAAGGCCCGCAGCGACGCGATCCCGTACCCGAGCCGCCCGAACGTCTTCAGATCACGCGCCAGCGCCGCCGGATCGCACGCCACATAGGCCACCCGGCGCGGGGTCAGCCGCGCGATCCGCCGTACGACGTCCTTGCCGGCGCCGGTGCGCGGCGGATCGAGGACGACGAGGTCCACATGCTCCAGCCCCTGCCCCGCGGCGGCGTTCAGGACGCGGTCCACATCGCCCTGCTCGAGCGTCACGCCGTCCAGGTCGTGCAGGTTCCGCCGCGCGTTCCGTACGGCGTCCTTGTCGCCCTCGATCGCCAGCACCGGACACCCGGCCTCGGCGAGGAAGGCCGCGAACAGCCCGGCGCCGGAGTAGAGATCCAGCGCCGTCTCACCGGCCATTGGCTCCAGCCCGCTCAGTACGGCGTCCAGCAGCGTCTCCGGCGCCGCCGGGTGCACCTGCCAGAAGCCGCCCGCCTCGACCAGGAACCGCCGGTCCCGGACCACCTCGACGAGCCGCTCCCCTGGGTCCTTGTCGGTCAGTACGGCGGTCTTGCCCTCGGACGACACCACCGCCTGTACGGACGAGACGCCAGGCCACCGCGAGCTCAGTACGTCGGGGGTTCTGGGATGGGCGATCAGGCAACGATCGATCGGTACCAGGTCGTGCGAGCGGTGCGCGTACATACCGGGCCGGCCGTCCACGACGGCGTACCGCATCCGCGTCCGCCAGCCGAGCCCGTCGTCACCCGGGGACTCCATCACCACGGTCCGCTCGATGCCGCCGATCCGCCGCAGCGTGTCCGACACCACGGTCGCCTTCAGGCGCCGCTGCTCGACGATGTTCGCGTGCTGGAAGTCGCAACCACCGCAGAGCCCCGGCCCGGCGAACGGGCAGGGCGGCTCGACCCGCTGCGGCGATGCGGTCAGCACCTGGACCACGTCGGCCCGCAGGTACTTCGCGGTCTGCTCGGTGATGCGCGCATGCACGAGCTCTCCCGGCAGGGCGTGCCGGACGAAGACCACCTGCCCCTCGTGCCGGGCGACACAATGTCCCCCGTGCGCGACAGGTCCCACCGCCAGCTCGACCACTGCCCCGACCAGACTGTCCAGACTGTCTGTCACCGATCTCCTGACGTCTTGCGGGCCCCGCGCCGTACCTGGCCGGCAACCCGTTCCACCCGTTCCTGCCGCTCCTCGGCCCCCTGCGACGACAGCAGCTGGTAAGGAACGGACGTAACCATGACACCAGGTGTGAACAAGAGCCGTCCCTTCAGCCGCAGTGCGCTCTGGTTGTGCAGCAGGTGCTCCCACCAGTGCCCCACGACGTACTCGGGGATGTAGACCATGACGACGTCCCGCGGTGACTGACGCCGGATGTCGCGCACGTACTGCAGGATCGGCCGGGTGATCTCGCGGTACGGCGAGGCGAGCCGCTTGAGCGGGATCGGGATACCGCGGGCATCCCACTCGGCCTGCAGCGCGTCCGCCTCGTCACGGTCGACGTCGACCGTGACGGCCTCCAGCATGTACGGACGGGCCGCCTTGGCGAACGCCAGCGCCCGCAGCGTCGGCTTGTGCAGCTTCGACACCAGCACGATCGAGTGCACCCGCGACGGCAGCATCAGCGGCTCGTCGCCTTCGGCCGCCATCTGCTTGCGCACCGTCTCGTAGTGCCGGTGGATGCCCTTCATCATCAAGAACAGCACGCCCATCGCGATGATCGCGATGTAGGCGCCGTGGGTGAACTTGGTGATCAGCACGATCACCAGCACCACGCCGGTCAGCGTCAGGCCGACCGCGTTGATCACGCGGGACCGCATCATCCGCGCTCTCCGGGCCGGGTCGCGCTCGTCGCGCAGCAGCCGGGTCCAGTGCCGCACCATGCCGGTCTGGCTGACCGTGAACGACACGAACACGCCGACGATGTACAGCTGGATCAGCCGGGTCACCGAGGCGTCGAAGGCAACGATCAGCACGATCGCGAAGCCGGCCAGGATCATGATGCCGTTGCTGAACGCGAGCCGGTCGCCGCGGGTGTGCAACTGACGCGGCAGGTACCCGTCGCGGGCGAGGATCGAGCCGAGCACCGGGAAGCCGTTGAAGGCGGTGTTGGCGGCCAGCACCAGGATGACGCCGGTGGCCGCGGCGACCAGGTAGAAGCCGGGGCTGAAGTGGTCGAAGATGCCCTTCGCGAGCTGCCCGATCACCGGGTCCTGGTGGTAGCCGCTGCCGACCGGTACGCCGTTGCGCTCCAACTGCCGCGCCGGGTCCTCGGCGAACCGCACCTTCATCACGTTGGCGAGAGTGACCACGCTGATGACCATCACGATCGAGATCGAGCCGAGCAGCGCGAGCGTGGTGGCGGCGTTGCGGCTCTTCGGCTTCTTGAACGCCGGTACGCCGTTGCTGATCGCCTCGACACCGGTCAGCGCCGCGCACCCGGACGAGAACGCCCGCAGGATCAGGAACGCCATCGCCAGCCCGCTCGCCCCCTGGGCGAACTGGCTCTCGGCCACGATGTCCAGGTTGGCGGTCGGCGCGTCCGGCAGGGTCCCGAACAGCATCCGGCCGAAGCCCCACGCCGCCATCCCGAGGATCGTGAACATGAAGATGTACGTCGGGATCGCGAACGCCGCGCCCGATTCGCGGACCCCGCGCAGGTTCATCGTGGTGAGGAACAGCACCGCGATCACGGCCGCCGTGGCCTGACGCCCCTCGAGCGCCGGGATGGCCGAGGCGGCGTACTGCGCGGCGGACGAGATCGACACCGCGACGGTGAGGACGTAGTCGACCAGCAGCGCGCTCGCGACGGTCAGGCCCGCGGTCGGCCCGAGGTTGACGTTCGCGACCTCGTAATCACCGCCGCCGGACGGGTACGCGTGCACGTTCTGCCGGTAGGACAGCACTACCACGACGAGGACCACCGCGACCGCCAGCGCGATCTTCCACGAAATCGTCAGCGCGGCGAGGCCGGCGATCGACAGCGTCAGGAAGATCTCGTCCGGGGCGTAGGCAACCGACGACAGGGCGTCGCTGGCAAAGACCGGCAGGGCGATGCGCTTGGGCAGCAGCGTCTCACCCAGCTGGGTGCTGCGCAGCTTGCGACCGAGCAGGAGCCGTTTGCCGATGTCGCCGAGAGCGGGAGTCACACCGGTGATGTTAGAGGGAGCCCGGCTCCGGTGTAGCGTCTATCCCTGCCGAACTTGCCAGCGGGCCCCCAGCGGGCGAGGAGTGATCAGCGAGTGCACGTCGTCATCATGGGCTGCGGCCGCGTCGGGTCGATGCTCGCACGCGGTCTGGAGAAGCGCGGCCACACGGTCGCGATCATCGACCAGTCGGCCGACGCCTTCCGCCGGCTCAGCCCGGAGTACACCGGGCGGACCATTGTCGGGATGGGCTTCGACCGGGAGGTTCTGATCGAGGCCGGCATCGAGGACGCCCAGGCGTTCGCGGCGGTCTCGAACGGCGACAACTCGAACATCCTGGCCGCCCGGGTGGCCCGCGAGACGTTCGGGATCGGCAACGTGGTGGCCCGGATCTACGACCCCGGCCGCGCCGAGGTGTACCAGCGGCTCGGTATCCCCACCGTCGGCACGGTCCGCTGGACGGTCGACCAGATGATGCGCCGGCTGCTGCCCGAAGGCTCCGAGCCGGAATGGCGGGACCCGTCCGGGACCGTCCGGCTCGCGGAGGTGCACGTCCACTCCGACTGGATCGGCCGCGCCGCCTTCGACATCGAGAAGGCGACCGGCGCCCGGGTCGCGTTCCTGACCCGGCTCGGCGAGGGCCTGCTGCCGCGGCCCGACACGGTCATCCAGGAGGGTGATCTGGTGCACGTCGTGATGCTGGAGCGGGACGCCGCCGCGATCGAGTCCCAGCTCGGCCACAAGCCTGAGGAGCTGTGATGCGGGTAGCCATCGCCGGTGCCGGCAACGTCGGTCGTTCGATCGCCGCCGAACTGCTGGAGAACGGCCACGAAGTACTGCTGATCGACAAGGACCCGCGCGCGATCAAGGCCGAGTCCGTACCGCGCGCCGAGTGGCTGCTGGCCGACGCCTGCGAGCTGTCCTCGCTCGAGGAGGCCGCACTGCAGCGCTGCCAGGTGGCGATCGCGAGCACCGGTGACGACAAGGTCAACCTGGTCGTCTCGCTACTCGCGAAGACCGAATTCGGCGTCCCGCGAACCGTTGCCCGGGTCAACCACCCGCGCAACGAGTGGATGTTCAACGAGGCGTGGGGTGTGGACGTCTCGGTGTCCACACCGCGGATCATGTCCGCGCTGGTCGAGGAAGCAGTGTCGGTCGGCGACCTGGTCCGGCTGTTCACCTTCCGCCAGGGCGACGCGAACCTCGTCGAGCTCACCCTCCCCGAGGACTCCCCGATGATCGGCCAGCGCGTCGGCGACGTCGACTGGCCGCTCGACACCGCCCTGGTCGTCATCCTCCGCGAAGGCCGCGTCCTGCGCCCCGACCCGGAGGGCACCCTCGAACTCAACGACGAACTCCTCTTCGTCGCCGCCGACGAAACCGAAGAACACCTGGAGCGGATGCTGTCGCCGCACCACCACCATAAAGCGGAGTAGGCCGTGTAGTTCCAGGTGAACCTGTTCGGCGACGGCGTCCACGCGATGTACGCCAAGGCCCAGTCCGCCGTTCAACCAGCCGGCCCCGATCACAGGCCCTCGCGCGCACGATCTCGGCCTTCGCGGGCGCCCACCTAGGCATGTCTGACAATTCAGCGCCGTAGCGAGGAGGTGCTCGGTGCGGTAGCTCGCCGCGCGGGAGCGAAGGTCTCGATACGGAACATCGTGGCCTTTGGCCACGTGCGGCGAGATGCCGGGCGAGATGCCTGCCGTGCCGAGTGCCCCGCAGTAGGCGCTGGACTCTCAGACGTGCCCCTAGCCCCTGACTAGCGATGCGCCGCATCGCCAACCCGCACCCCAGCACGGCGGGACCGACACCCGCGACGCCGACCTGATCACCGAGACCATCCGCTCGGGCCCCAGGCGCCCGCGCGACGTCGAGATCGACTGTCGGCGACGAAACCCCGGCGACTGCTCGTTAAGCGCCAGGCGGGTGCGGACGCCGGAAGATCCGAGAAGGTCGGAGAAAGGTCGGAGACTTGATGGTTGGCTACAACGACCTGGCGGGCCCGGCGAGGTCACCCGATTCAGCAAGCGCCGACTAAATGGGCTGCTCCGCAGTGGCATCTTCTTCTACCAGCGCCCTATCCGCCCGCCGCTTCACCGAGCCCCTTCGGCGACCCCGCCGTGTCAGGAGGCGGCCGACCACTGACAGCCGCCGGGCACTCTACGGAAGTCGGTGCGTGCCGGTGTGGTCGACGAGGAACCGGAACCCGTGCGGGCTGGTCCACTCGATCCCGCCGCCGGGCACGCGGCGGTTCCGCCACCCGCCGAAGGTTTTGGCGCGGTGGTGGAGCCGTCCTTGCGGGATGAGGTTGTCGACACTGGTCTGCCCAGGCGGCCCGGTCTGATCCGCGCGCCCGGCGTCCCGTGGTTGCCCGGTGTTCCCGTGTTGCCCGGTGTCCCCGTGTTGCCTGGTGTCCCCGTGTTGCCCGGTGTCCCCGTGTTGCCCGGTGTCCCCGTGTTGCCCGGCTTGATTCGGCGCGGCCGGGCGATCCGGCCCTGCGGTTT